>CAYRWC010000007.1:0-22462 GCA_964427795.1 uncultured Oscillospiraceae bacterium
GGGTATTGACGGACCGGATCGCCGCGGCAGAATCGTCCAGGCGATCCAGATAAGGCAGGACAGCCTCCTTATACGGAATGGTGCAATTGAAACCGGCCAGCTCGCGCATCAGGCGCGGCACCTGAACCGGCAGCTCGTCCGGCGCCAGATCGTATAAGCGATAATCGCCGGGCAGCCCGGCCGCGGCCAGCAAGGCGCGGTGAATCATCGGCGACAGGCTGTGCCCCAGCGGATGGCCGATCAAGCCATAATCAATCACATTCATACCCGGCCTCCTTTAACAGCCAGGCCGCGCGGACCGCCTGGCTGCTGTCGGGCAGAAGCAGCTGCAGGCAGCCGCCTTCATAAGTGCGCAGTTCGCGGATCCGGATATTGCTGATGTTGATGCCGTTTTCGCCTAACAGCGTGGTAATATGGCCTAAAACGCCCGGCTTGTCGGTCACATAAACGGTTAACGAGCTATGGGCGGACAAAGCGCCGCGGCCATCGACCGGCAGGGCGTTGCGGTATTGAGCCGCCTGAAAAAACAGCCGGTGCAGCGCGTCGGCATCCCGAGCTGCCAGCGCGGCGTAAAATTCATCCAGGATATGCCGGTAGTCCTCCAGCAGGGGCAGGAGCGCCGGGCTTGATTCCAGGGTTATCCCGGCCCACAGAGCCGGATCGGACGACGCGATCCGCGTAATGTCGCGAAAGCCGCCGGCAGCCAGCCGAGCCAGAGAGCCTTCGTCGGAACGGGCGGCCAATAAGGATAGGGCGGCCGCCGCGACATGCGGCAGATGGCTGACGGCCGCAACCGCGCGGTCATGCTCGCCGGCGTCGAGATGGACCGGCGTGGCGCCGATCTGCCGGATCAGCTGTTCAAATCGCCGGACCTCGCCGTACGGCAGCCGGGAATCCGGCCGCAGGCAGAGGACATAAACCGCATTTTCCAATAAGCTTTCCGAAGAAAAAGCATAACCCTGCTTTTCGGATCCCGCCATCGGATGGCCGCCGATAAACCGGTCCAGGCCGACCTGTTTCATGATCGGTTCTTTTACGCTGGCGACATCGGTTATCAAACCGTCGCACCAGGCCGCGGCTTGTTCGGCCAGTGCCGGTATCGTCGCTGCCGGCGTGCAGAGAAAAACCACCTGGCAATCTCTGAGCAAAGCCCATGGATTCTCCTGAGCCGACGCCGGTTCGGGCGTTGCTGTCCGGCCGGCCGAAGCGAAGTCGAGGATGCCGCCGGCTTCCAGCACGCCATCGGCCAGCGCCTTGTCCAGGGTGGCGGCGTTCTTGTCCAGGCCGACAACCGTCAGGCCGGCCCGGCAGCGGCAGGCTTTGGCCAGGGAGCCGCCGATGAGGCCGAGTCCGATGATGCCGACACGCCGATATGCATTGATCTGCTTCGTTTCTTCCATGCGTTCTTCCTTATTTATCCTTATACATAGCGCAGGACCGCTTCCGGATTGACCGCGTAGAACAACGCGTCCTCGCGGCTGATCCGTCCCTGGCGCAGCAGCGCGGCCAGGCTCATGTCCATCGTCACCATGCCCTGGGAGGCATTCATCTGGATGACGCCGTCGATCTGAGGCGTTTTGCCTTCCCTGATCATATTTCTGATGGCGCTGTTCACCTGCATGATTTCAAAAGCAGGCTGCAGGCCGCCCTGAGCGCCCGGCAGCAGTTGCTGCGATACGACGGCCTGGAGAACGGTCGAAAGCTGAATGCGGATTTGCTGCTGCTGGTTCGGCGGGAAAACATCGATAATCCGGTCGATTGTTTTAGCCGCGCCGACCGTATGCAAAGTCGAAAAAATCAGATGCCCGGTTTCCGCCGCCGTCAAAGCAATCGCCATCGTTTCCAGATCGCGCATTTCGCCGATCAGAATAACATCCGGCGACTGGCGCAGGGCGGCGCGCAAAGCTCGCTCATAGCTGATGCTGTCCGTGCCGATTTCCCGTTGGTTGATGATGCTGCGTTTATGGCGGTGCAAGTATTCGATCGGATCCTCCAGCGTCAGGACATGGCAGGACCGTTCCTGGTTGATTTTGTCGATCAGAGCCGCCAGAGTCGTCGTTTTTCCGCAGCCGGTCGGACCGGTGACCAGAATCAGGCCTTTTTGCCGTTCAGTCAGATTCATGACCGTAGCGGGAATTCCCAAAGCAAACGGATCGGGCAATTCCGTATAGATGCGGCGAACCGATACGGCACAAGAACCGCGTTGCCGGAAAACATTGATCCTGAAACGGCCGACTTCAGACAGGGAAAGGGAGAAATCCTTTTCACCGACATCGAGGAATTCCTGATAATCGCGTTCCCGCGTAAACAGCTGATGAGCGAAAGCTTCCGTTTCGGCCTGGCTGAAGCGGCTGTACTGCGGGAGCTCCAGCAATGTTCCGTCGACTTTCATCATCGGCGGCACGCCTACGGTAATGTAAAGGTCGGAAGCATTCCGTCTGACCATTTCCTTAAGGACTGTAAAAACCTGTTCCATATTTATCCTTCCCAAACGCCGCCGGAATCGCTTTCATCCGTAAATGGCGGCTGCCACTGATTCCATTGTTCGACAGTCAAACCGGCGCTTCCGTCGCCGGCCTCGATTTGCAGGACCAGGCTGATCCCCTGTCCGGCATCCGCATTTTCGGCAACCAGGGCTTCAACGCGCAGATTGCCGCCCGATCGTTCCACCTGACTGGAGACAACCTCCGGATTGGCGGCCAGCTTTGCCTTCAGCTGATCGGCTAAGGATGCCGCATCCGGATTCTGCCCGGCGGAACGGCAGACCAGGTCCAGTTCGGCAACCAGTTTTTCCGCTCTGGCGTCCGCCAGGTAATACTGCCGGTTCCATTCGGCTTGTTTTCGGGACAGGCGTAAATCGGCGGCAGCCGTAACCAGAGCCAGCACGCCGAAAAAAACAAGCAGGACAAGGAGCAGGATGATCAAAGCCGAGGCGGCGCCCCGCCGGCTGCGCAAACGATCATAAACCAGGTTCTTCGCGCTCATGAATCACCATTCTCCTTCGCAAAATAGCAATCGGCCGTTAAAGCATAGATCGGATTGCCATCGGCTTTTTCATCGCCATAAAGCGTAATCTGCAGCTGCCACAAGCCTGAAGGCTCTTCCGGCTGCAAAACGAGCACGGCGGTATAAACGGCTTCCGATATATCGCAAAGGCTGAAATGCTCATCAAAGCCCAGCGTTTCGGTTCGCCCGGCGCTCCGGTTTGTCCTGAGGCCGGCCAGGACCGCCGGCACATCGTCCGCCGGCTGCCGCTTCCACTGATCGGCCAGGTCGGACGCGCAGGCTACCGCCTGATCCAAAGTCGAAGCCTTTGCGGTCAGTTGATTGGCTTTGGCAAACATCTGCACGACGAAGACGCTGAAAAATGCCAGCATGGCGATCGCCATAATCATTTCGGCCAGAGTGAACCCGCGTCTTCCGTTTTTCATGGGCTGATCCCCCCGCTCTTCAAACTGATGACCCGTGACCGTTCTTCGGCGCCGGTATCCGAGTAGCGCACCAGCGTTACTTTCAGCGCGTCGCTGCCGCCGGCTTCCAGATGCAGCTCATCGGCCGCGGCAATTTTACCGGCCATTTCCGGCGTGACCGTCGCCTGATCGGCCACGAAGAGCTCGCATAAATAGCCGCCGTGTATATAGATCCAGGTCAAATAGGTTTCACCGTTCAGGATCTGGCTGATCACCAGCGCCTGACCGCCGCCGAAAGGATCTTCTCTGATGGACAGCGCGTTTGTGGTGTCATGCTTGCGCACCTGGACATTGATATAGGATAAGCCGATCCGCAGATCAGACGCTTCATTTTGTTTGGCGTTCAAGCGCAAATACGTCTGACTGCCGATACCCGTCAAGGTAAAAACATAAAAGGCAATCAGGATCAGCAAAAACATGACCAGCACGAGTTCGATCAGGGTGTAGCCTTGCCGCCGCCTCATGATGTCACATCCTCCAGAAACCGGACGTCGATAATCGGATGGACATTACTGCCGACTACCTCATAAAGATACATATATTGATCGTCGTTGACGATCAGACCGTAATTTTCTTCCAGATAAGCCAGATTGGGCGGATATACACCTTCAAGCGCGTAGCATTGGATGACGGCCCGTTCCACAGCTTCCCGCGCGACAAGCAGGCCGCTGTCCCGGCTGTGCCGGTTCAATTCGTTTAAGCTGCGGCCGACCACCAGGAGTACCAGCAGAAAAACCAAAACGGCAATACCCGTACCTATCGATTTCAGGGAAATCCGGTTCATGCCCCGCCTCCGTTCAGCCGATTGAGGCCATGATATTGACCAGCGGCAGCATAACGGTTAAAAGGATGCCGCCCACGATCAGGGACAGGATGATGACAAGCAGCGGTTCCACCAGACTGGTCAGGCGGGTCAGGCGGCTGCCGACTTCGTTTTCGTAAGCATGCGCGATTTTTTCCATGACCGTATCCAGTTCGCCGGTCCGGCTGCCCAGAGCCAGCATGCGGATAAAGAGCGGCGGGAACAAATCGGTTTCCTGCAGAGCGGCGAACGTTTCCTTTCCCTGCCGGATCTTCTGCCGGCTTTCGGCGATTTTTTCAGAAACCAGGGCATTGTCCATGACCGATTCCGTCATCGCCAGAGCGGCGTCCATATCGATGCCGCTGCGCAGAAGATAGGACAGTGATACGGAAAAACGGGACGCATAAATGCGTCGGTACAAAGGCCCCAGAACCGGGAAGCCCAGGCGGGCCCGGTCGACCAGCCGCCGGCCGCCGGAACTGACCCTCAGCCAAAGAACCAAAGCCACAATCACTACGGCGACGGCCGGCAGAAGCCAGTAGGCCTGTCCTGATACAAACTGGCCGAATGAAAGAAGCCCCTGAGAAAAGCCGGGCATTTTGCCGCCGAACGAAGCCAGGATCTGGCTGAAAACCGGCAGGACGCGCGCCACCAGGAGGATAATGATCGCCAGCATCATCAGAAGCAGAATCACGGGATAGACCAGGGCACTGCGCACTTTTTTCCGCAGCTCGCTGTCTCTGAGATAAAAATCGGCCAGGCTGCTCATGATCTGATCCAAATTGCCCGAGACTTCACCGATCCGCGCCATGCGAACCAGATAGGGCGGAAAAGCCTCCAGATGCTCCATAGCATCCGACAAAGGAATCCGCTTTTTCATTTCATTCGCCAAACGCCGCAGAACGATCGTCTGTCTGGGTTGGTCGGCGCTCTCCGCCAAAAGCTCAATGCCTTCCGGCAGCGGGATGCCCGATTTCTGAACCAGAGCAATCTGCTCGCAAAGCCAGGCTAATTCAGATGCTTCCAATCGGATTTTTTTATCCATGGTCATGAAAAACCTCCACCCGCTCCGGCGGCTTTGTCCCCCTGCCGGTTCTTCGGTCATAGGCTAATGTTATTAACAATTATACACATCAGCCCGGCAAATTGCCAGCAAACCGCCGGCCGGCCGGTCGCATTCATCCGCACGGGAGCGTGGATTGAAATGCTTTTTGATAGTATAATAAACACAAGTTATGCTTGCAGCTACACAGCCGGAAACAGGGGGTAGTCTATTGTTCAAATCCACATCTGCCAAACGGCAATCGGCAAAGTTACGGCTGTCCTTCATATTCAGACCGGCGCGGGCAATCCGCCTGATCGGCCTGATAGCCGCGCTTCTGCTGCTGACGGCCTGCCGGCCGCTGCATTTTGTCTCCCTGGAACCGACGGCCGATGATGGCACAAGCCAATCCGGATCTTATCCGCAGACTGTTCAAACTTTGTATCCATCCGACACTTCTGCCGAATCTTCAACCCTGAACACTTCCGACGCCGGAACCTCGGCCGCCACCCAATCTTCCGATACGGCCGCCACCCAAGCTTCGGACACGGCGCCTTCTGCCGCAGGTTCATCGGAAGCGGCGACGCCGCCCGCCAATACGACCGCCAAAGCCACACCGACGGCAAAACCCACCAAGAAACCGGCCGCCACCGCCACGCCGACGATCAAACCGACCAAAACACCCACCAGCACACCCATACCGACCACACCGCCGACTCAGGCGCCATCCAATTCATTTCCCGCGAAAAACTACGGCACGTTTTTCCGGGACAACTACGGCCAAAACAGCTCCGTCACCGCCAGTACGGAAGCCGAAGGCGGCATTTCGGTCGATACCGGCAGCACACCTTATGGCGTTTTGCTGATCCGGGTGGACAGCATTGCCGCCGATAAACGGTGCAAAGCCATCATCAGTGAGGGCGGCTCATCGTACCAATACGACATTCTCGACCGGGGTAAGTATGTCGGCATACCCCTGCAACTCGGCAACGGGTCTTATCAGCTCAATGTTTATGAAGGTCTGGGCGGCGATTCCTACGCCAGCAAATGGTCTTTCACTTTTTCGGTTTCGCTGGCTTCCAGCCTCAAGCCGTACACCGCGTCATCCATCATGAGCGATTTCTCGCGCGGCTCCGGCTGTGTCGGTAAAGCGAACAGCCTGTGCAGCGGCATCGGCACCTCGACCGGCAAAGTAGACGCCGTCTACAGCTGGATTGTCAATAATATCAGTTATGACCGCGCTTTGGCTTCCAGCATATCCAACAAACAGATTACGACCTATGTCCCGGATCCGGATAGAACCTACAGTTCCCGCAAAGGCATCTGTTTCGATTATGCCTCCCTGATGTGCGCCATGCTTCGTTCCCAGGGGATCCCGACCCGTCTGATCGTCGGTTCGACATCGCTCGGCTACCATGCCTGGAACGAGGTCTTTTTTGAAGGAAAGGGCTGGGTCGTCGTCGCGTCGTTCGAATGGCAGCAGATCGACGGTTCCGACTGGGTTCTCTTTGACAGCACCTTTGCCGCCGGCGGCATGAGCGGCTCTGAAATCCAGAATACCACCCACACCAAACAAAAGACGTATTAAGAATCAATAAAGGCGCCGGTCTTCAACGCGTTTGGCTTTGCCTTCGCTGCGCGGCAGCGTACGCGGCTCGACCAGCGTAATTTTGGCGGCAAGACCCAGCGTCGATTGCACATCGGCATACAATCGGCGTTCGATTTTTTCAATATCCTTAATCGAATCGGAGAAAAAGGCCGGCGTCATTTCTATCTTGATCTCCATGCGGTCCAGATTGTTGATCCGGTCGACATAGATCATATAATGCGGCTCGACTTCGCCGTAATTCAGGAGAACGGATTCGATCTGCGTGGGGAAAACATTGACGCCGCGGATAATCAGCATGTCGTCGGCCCGGCCGGTAATTTTGTCCATGCGTACGGTCGTCCGGCCGCAAGCGCAGGGGCCGTAAAACAAACGGGTCAAATCATGCGTATTGTAGCGGATCAGCGGCGTTCCTTCTTTAGTCACGCTGGAGAAGACCAGTTCGCCGAGTTCACCTTCCGGCAGCGTCCGGTGGGTTTGCGGATCGACGACCTCGGCGATAAAATGATCCGACTGGATATGTAGGAGATCGCCGGCTTCGCAATTGATGGCCACGCCAGGGCCCAAGGTTTCCGATAACCCGTAAATATCGAAGGCTTTGATATTCAGTTTTTCTTCGATCTGCTGTTTCATGGCTATCGACCACGGTTCGGCGCCGAAAATGCCGACTTTGAGATGGAGCATGGATTTATCGGCGCCGTATGTTGCCAGCTCATCGGCCAGATGCAGCGCGTAGGAAGGCGTGCAGGCCAAAGCCGTCGGCATCAGATCGACCAGGATCTGAACCTGGCGTTTGGTATTGCCCGATGATACCGGTATGGTCATCATGCCCATTTTTTCCGATCCGTAATGCAGACCGAAACCGCCGGTAAATAAGCCATAACCATAAGCAATATGCAGGATGTCTTTGGCGGTCAGGCCGGCGGAAGCCAGCGCCCGGCAGCAGCATTCGCTCCAGATCTCGATGTCGTTGCGGGTATAGCCGACCACTTTCTGCTTGCCGGTCGTCCCGGAAGACGCATGGATCCGGATAATCTGCTCCAGCGGAACGGCAAAAGTGCCGTAGGGATAATTCTCACGCATATCTTCTTTATCCGTAAACGGCAGACGTTCCAGATCATCCAGTCCGCGGATGTCCCCCGGCTCGACGCCGGCGGCTTTCATGCGGGCTGTATAATAGGGAACCGTGCCGTAAAGGCGTTTGACACAGGCAGCCAAGCGCCGGCCCTGCAATTCGCGGAGCTGCTCGCAAGGCATGGTCTCCGCTTCCTTGTTCCAAATGTAGCCGTTCATGTTCATTCCTCCCATATCGAATGAAGCCATAAAAAAAACGCCGTCGTCCCTCTAACGGGACGGCGGACGTTCCACCGCGATACCACCCATTTTCACGACCTTCCGGCCGTGCACTCTGCGGGATACATCCATATCCCTGTCCCGATAACGCCGGACCGGCGGGTTGGCCTACTGAATACTCGTTCAGCCACCGGCTCAGGAGTGAAATTCATCGGTTACCTGCCTGAACCGGCTCTCAGTCTCTGGCCGGTCCGCCCTGTCGGCGTTCATCCGATTACTTATCTCCGTCATTGCCTGATTCCTGCTTAACGCAGGATCATGATAAACGTCATTATCATATCGCCGGGAAGATTTGTCAAGATGAGCGCTGAAATAAAAGATGTATGGCGTTGGCCATCAAAATAACCGCCTGCCCTTCTTGAAAAACGAAACGGCAGATCTTGTTGTCGACCATGATTTCGAATTGCCGGCCATAATCCGCGTCTATGCCGTTTTTATTCTGAATGGGGATCCGCACCGCCGGCGCGTCCGTCCGGCCGTTTTCCGGCCGGGGCAGGAAAAACAAGCCGCCGCTGTCCAAAGTCAGGGCGCCGGATCGGCGGTCCGCTATATTGCCGTCATCGGTAAGAACCTCCATCCGCACCGGAAACGATTGTTTGAAACCGCCTTCCCCGATCTGCCGGCTCAGCTGCTCCATCTGCCATCGCTGCCAGGAATCCGGATCCGGCCAGACAACACCTGTTTTTCGTGGGTCCGGCGGTTGAAAGCGCTTTAAATCCCGCCGGCTCATTCTTGCCGGCCTGATCAGGCCGAAGCGGTCCGCCAGGCCCCGATTGCCGCAATAGCGGCAGACAATGTGCCGGCCTGACGAGGTCATAGCCAAAGATCGGCCGCATGCCGGGCATTGGTGGCAAATCTGATGCAGGCCTTCGGCCGGCGCTCGGGACCAGTAATGATGCAGGCGGCTGTTCTGCCAGATATAATCCTGAAAAGCCAGAGCTTCTGCCACCCGGGCCTGAAGCGTGCCAATATCCAGCTTCTGTGTTTCTTCCTGAGTAAACAGCAGCTTGGCCTGCGCCTCAATACGGCCAAAATGGGGACCGCTCAAAGACCAGCGCGGCCAGGCCAGGTAAGCGCCCTGTTCGGCCACGGCGACAACCGGGCAGTTTGCTTTGTGTATGAGCTTGGCTATCGCTTCATCGACAGGCAGCGCCCTGCCCGTCATGGAACGCTGACCTTCCGGATATATGCCCAGAGCGCCTCCTGACCGTAAAACCAGCAGCATCTGCTTTAGCGCGTGCGAATCAGTGCGAAACTGGACCTTGGGTATGGCGCGCAGCCGTTCCAGGAAGGCGCGCGGCAGCCGGCGGCGGAAAAAATGCCGGGTGGCCACGAAATGGATGCGTTTGGGGAAAAGTGCCGCGGCCATGATCAGCGGATCAAGATATGACGCGTGGTTGCCCAAAACGATCAGCGGCCCGGACAGCTTCCGCACGGCGGGATCGCGCCGCAGACGCAAACCGAACAACAGGCGGAGCAGGATGGCGGCTAATACGGCCAAAGGCCAGTACAGCCAGCCGGCCGGCGCCCGGTAGCGGTTCGGCTTGCGGATCCGACGTTCAGCCATCGGTCATTCCTCCCGCGCAGCCGGCTGGGCCAGGTTTTTCATAGTCAGGGAAATTCTTTTGCGAACCGGATCGACTTGCAGGATACGGACCGTCACGGGCTGACCGACCCGGACCAGGGACAGGGGGTTGCGGATATATTGATCCGACATTTCCGAAACATGCACCAAACCGTCCTGATGGACGCCGATGTCGACAAAAGCGCCGAAATCCGCAACATTGCGGACAACGCCCTGCAATACCATGCCCGGCCGCAGATCCTTCAATTCCAGAACATCCTGCCGCAAGGTCGGCTGCGGCAGGTCGTCCCGCGGATCGCGCCCCGGTTTTTCCAAAGCCGCGAGAATATCCATGAAAGTCAATTCGCCCAAGCCGAGACTCTTGGCCAGGGCGGCGCAGTCCTGTTTGCGCGCGGTGGCAGCCAGCTCCGGCGACGGCGGCAGTTTCAGCAGGCGGCTCAATTGATAAACCGGCTCGTAGGATTCCGGGTGAACCGACGTATTGTCCAAAAGCTCGGCAGCGCCGGGAATTCGCAAAAAGCCCGCGCATTGTTCAAAAGCGCGCGGTCCGAGCTGCGGGACCAGGTGAAGATTCTTCCGGGCACTGAATGGCCCGTTCCGGTCGCGCCAGGAAACAATATTGCGGGCGACAGCCGTGCTCAGGCCCGAAACATAAGACAGCAACGACGGGGATGCGGTGTTCAGGTCGACACCGACCTGGTTGACGCAATCTTCAACAACACCCCGCAGGGAATCGTCCAGATGGCGGCTGTTTAAATCATGCTGATACTGACCGACGCCGATGGACCGGGGTTCGATCTTGACCAGTTCGGCGAGGGGGTCCTGCAGGCGGCGGGCAATAGAAACCGCGCTGCGCAGCGATACGTCGTAATCCGGAAATTCCTCCGCGCCCAGTTTTGACGCCGAATACACGCTGGCGCCGGCTTCGCTGACCATCAGGTAACGCAAGGGCAGCTGTTCATCGCGGATCAGACTGCCGATAAATAATTCGGCTTCTCTGGATGCCGTGCCGTTGCCGATCGCCGCCAGATCGATCTGATGCTGCCTTACCAGGCGGCAGACCATTTCGCCGGCTTCTTTTATTTTATTATGCGGGGGCGTCGGATAAATTACGCCGGTATCCAGCACGCGGCCGGTAGCGTCGACGACAGCCAGCTTGCAGCCGGTCCGATAACCGGGATCGAGTCCCAGGACCCGCCGGCCGCGGATCGGCGGCTGCATCAGCAAGCTGCGTAAATTAGCCGCAAAAACATGAACCGCCTGTATTTCCGCTTTTTCCGTCAATTCATTGCGGATTTCCGTTTCCAGAGACGGCAGCAGCAGTCTTTTCCAGGCGTCCTCGGCCACCTCGGTCAGCCAGGGTTCCGCGGCCGACTCATGCCGGATCAGCCGTCCCTTGAGAATAAACACCGGCATTTCCGGCGGCAGTGTGATTTTCACCGACAGGATTTTTTCCCGCTCACCGCGGTTGATCGCCAGCAGGCGATGGCCGGCGATGCGGGAAACCGATTCGGAATACTGATAAAAAGTTTCATAAACCGTTACTTCATCGGTTTTACCTTTAGTTTCCAAGACACCTTCCTGGTAGATCAACATCCGCAGACGCCGCCGCACCCATGCGTCGTCGGCAATTTGCTCGGCCAGAATATCCTGGGCGCCGGCCATGGCGGCCGCAAAATCAGTCAGATCCGGATTCCCGCGAACCAAGGTGTCGGCCAGGCCGCGCAATACGGTTTCGTCGGCAGGCTGTTCCAGAAGCAAATCAGCCAGAGGCTGCAAGCCGCGCTCCCGAGCCGCCGACGCCCGTGTCCGGCGTTTAGGACGGTAGGGACGGTACAGGTCGTCGATTTCGGTCAAGGTCCGCGCTTGGCCGACGGCAGCCGCCAGCTCTGCCGTAAGCAGGCCTTGCGCTTCAATCAGCCGGCACACCTCCGCCTGCCGTTCCTGCAAAGCCCGTAAGGCCTGAAGCCGCTCTGCCAATTCGCGCAGAAGCTGGTCGTCCAGATTGCCGGTCGCCTCTTTACGATAGCGGGCAATAAAAGGAATCGTATTGCCGGAGTCGATCAGCTGTATCACTTGATCGACCTGTCCGGCCTGTAAATTGAATTCTTTTTGCAATTGTTCCTGAACAGACATGAAATCTCCCCGGTCCACAAATTTCTTTACGGCTCCAAACCGCCTGATAGCAAAGAAATTCGGTATTTAGTCATATAATGATAACATATCTGGATTATCATGGAATAGATTAAACCCTCGGAGGTGTACCCCGATATGGCCCGTTATTGTTTTTATTGCGGCCGGCAGTTGAATCCCGGCGAAAAGTGCGGGTGCAGGGCGGCAGGCGGAACAAGTTCCGACCAGCAAGCGCAGCAAGCTAAGCAGACGACATCTCATCAGACCGGACAGGACCGCGCGGCCGGCGGGAAAACAAATCAAACCCATACGAAATGGCATCAGCGTTTGATTCAGTTTTTCAATCCTTTCAGCAGCCGCAGCCAAACCGGCACGGCATACAAGTCTTCTTCGGCTCGTTCGACTGGTACGAAAAAGCGGCAAAACCGGACCCGCCGCACCTTCCGGCCGATCCGGCTCAATCGCCAGACGTTTATCACGGCCTTAAGACAGGCCGGCCAGTACATTGTCCGACCGGCGGACCGCATCCGTACGGCCGTTTCATCCGGCAGCAGCTTCTCCGTAATGGTTATCATCATCGTCAAGGGTATTCTCGGCGGCGTCATGATGTTGATAGCCGTTAGCCAGCCGCATCTTCAGGCTATCCTGTCGCTGAATATCGCCACCATCAACAGCGGCTGGAATTTTGGCAGCCAAGTCTTTCTTTTCATCCAGGGATTCGGTATCGACCTGACCGCCAGCCTGCTTCTGGTTTTAATCTATTATTTGGTCCTGCGCTATGTTTTCCGGCAGCCGACCGGTTTTCGGCAGCTGTTGTGCGGACTGAGCCCGGCCTTTTTATATTTCTCTGTCTTTATGCTGGGCGGGCTGATGACGTTGGCCGGATCGTTGTTCAGCGCTCTGCTGATGCTGGCGGCCGGATTTGCTCTTTCTACCGTGGCTCAATATTTTGCCGTTCGGCAAATGACCGGCTTCGACGATAACCGCAGCTTTATTCTGACCGGTTTTGTCCTGCTGCTTTATTCCAGCGTTTTATCCGTGCTGCTTAATCTGTCATTGCCGGTTTTTAATGCGCTGCTCGATCAATCCGCAGTCATTTGATTTATATTATGGCTCCTCGGCCAACCGCCGAAGCCATTCGGCGGCATAATCGCTGCCGATGACCTGCCATTTTGCCGCGCCGTCCTCCAGCCTGCCGTCAAGAAGCCGCTCTGTGTTCAGATAAGCCGTGCTGTCCAGATCGAAGCTGAGCCATTGTTCGTCCTGATCGAGCGCCATGAACCGTAAAAGATGATCGTCGGCCGTTAGAAAATACAGTGTTTTAAACGGCCGGACATCGTCTTCCATATCCGGTTCCGGACGGTCCTCGGCTTCGTCCTCCCGGCCGGCGCCGTCATTCATGGCATTTGCCGCCTGCTGACGCAGGACGGCCAGTTTGACCAGTTCCATAATGCGGTCGTCGCAATGATGATCGGACAGGTGTATTTTTTCGATCAGCTGATTATAATCCTCCGCCAACCGCAAGGTCCAGCCGGCCGGAGCCGGCAGGGCTGCCTGACGGCTCCGGATATCGGCCGCCGGCAGTCCGGCATGGCAGTAGATCATCAGCCGTCGGGACGGTTCAAGATAAAGAAGCGGATGCTGAAGAATAAACGTATGCCCGCAGTTGCTGCAGACTTGCCGATGTATCTGTTTGCGCAGAAGTCGGTCCTTCAAGTCAGGATCGCTGTCACCGTTGATGATATTCCAGAAAGTAAACGATTCTTCATTCAGGCAAACCGGGCATTCCGCGGGCTTCTTTTCGAAACTAGACTCATCCATGCTCTTTCTCCCCGCCGGTTTCGCCTGCCGCGGCAGCCGGTGTTTCTTCCGGTTTTACCGCCGCTGGCAACTTTTTACTTACGGTAAGCGTGCCGTCGACAACATCGAAATAGGCTATATCGCCGGTTGCTATCAATCCGTCCAGCATCGCCTCCGAGAAGCGGTCTTCAATCTGTGCCTGGATCACGCGGCGCAGCGGACGGGCGCCATACATGGGATCATATCCTTTTTCCGCCAGGTAATTCTTGGCCGCGTCGCTGATTTCCAAAGTCATTCCCAGATCGGCAACCCGTTTGCGCAGCGTATTGAGCATAATGTCGACGATACGCAGGATCGACGAACGGCCCAGCATGCGGAAGAAGATGATTTCGTCAACGCGGTTGATAAATTCCGGATTAAAGGTTTTTTTCAATTCATCAATAACCAGCTGCCGCGCCTCATCATAGGTTTTGCCGCCGTACATGCGTTCCAGTTCGCCGTTGGCATCATGTTTTCCGCTTGCCGCCGCGCCGCTTTCAAAGCCGATTTTCCGGCCTGCCGGCCCGGTCAGCATACGGGCGCCGATGTTCGAGGTCATGATCAGGATGGTGTTGCGGAAATTGATCGTCCGCCCCTGCCCGTCTGTCAGACGGCCATCTTCAAGGATTTGCAGCAGCGCGTTGAAGACATCCGGATGAGCTTTTTCAATTTCATCGAAAAGGACTACGGAATAAGGCCGGCGGCGGACTTTCTCCGTCAGTTGACCGCCTTCTTCATAACCGACATATCCCGGCGGCGAGCCGATCAGTTTGGACACATCGAATTTCTCCATATATTCCGACATATCGATCCGGATCATGGCGTTTTCATTGCCGAACATGACTTCAGCCAACGCGCGGGCCAGTTCTGTTTTGCCAACGCCGGTCGTCCCGAGAAAGATGAAGGATCCCGTCGGGCGTTTCGGGTCTTTCAAGCCCAGCCGGCCGCGGCGGATCGCTTTAGCGACGGCATGGACCGCTTCATCCTGGCCGATGACCCGTTTCTGGATTTCCTGCTCCAGATTGCGCAGGCGCTCATTGTCGGTTTCCGTTAATTTACGGACTGGTATGCCGGTCCAGCTGGCAACGATATCAGCTATGCCGTCGGCCGTCAAAATCTGTTTTTCGCCGTTGCTTTGCCATTCTTCTTTGGTTTTAGCCAGCTGTGCCGTCAGATTCTGCTCCTGCTGCCGCAATTCGGCGGCTTCCTCAAATTTTTCCTGATCCGCAGCCGCTTTCTTTCGGGCAGCCAGCTCGTCGATTTGCTGCTGTAATTCACGAATCGAGGCCGGTTCGCTAACCTTGGCCAGACGGATTTTCGAAGCGGCTTCATCAACCAGATCGATCGCCTTGTCCGGCAAAAACCGATCCGATATGTAGCGGGTCGACAGGTAAACCGCGGCATCGATGGCTTCATCGGTGATTTGCACCTGATGGTGCTTCTCATATTTGCTGCGCAAGCCTTTCAAAATCATGATCGCTTCTTCAGGTGAAGGTTCGCCGACCGTGACGGGCTGGAACCGGCGCTCCAGAGCGGCGTCTTTCTCGATATGCTTGCGGTATTCATCCAGGGTGGTGGCGCCGATCACCTGCAGATCGCCGCGAGCCAGCAGAGGTTTGAGAATGTTGGCGGCATCCATGGCGCCTTCCGCGCTTCCGGCGCCGATGATCGTGTGCAGTTCATCAATGAACAAAATGATGTTGCCGGCTTTGGCTGCTTCATCGAGGCCTTTCTTTAAGCGTTCCTCGAATTCGCCCCTATATTTGGAACCGGCCAGCATACCGGCCATATCCAGGGAAACCAGCCGCTTATTGCGCAGCAGTTCCGGGATGTCGTCGCTGATGATTTTCTGCGCCAGGCCCTCGGCGATGGCGGTTTTGCCGACGCCGGGCTCGCCGATCAGGCAGGGATTGTTCTTTTTGCGCCGGCACAGGATTTGCATAACCCGTTTCATTTCTTCTTCCCGGCCGATGATGGGATCAAATTTTTGTTCGCGGGCGGCGGCGGTCAGATCGCGGCTGAATTTATCCAAAGTCGGCGTGTTGGTCTTGCCGCTCCCTTTTCCGGTTTTTTCCGTTTTGCCGCTCCGCGCGTTCAAACCGCGGTTGATTTCCGCGATATCCGGATCCTGAGCAGCGCCGGAATCTTCAGTTTCTTCGTTTTCATTCTCGGCTTCCGGCTGCTGATTGGCCAGATTCTGCGCCAGTTGATTGTAGATCTGGCGCGGATCGGTGCCTGTAGCTTTGATGATCCGCATAGCGACGCTGTCGCCTTCACGGATGATGCCCATCAACAGATGCTCCGGATCAATGACGTCCAGCTGACGCATCCGCGCTTCATAAGCAGCCAGTTCGACCACCCGTTTGGTGCGGGGCGTAAACATGCTCATCACTTTTTCTGCGTCCAAGTTGTCTTCCGGCGGCTGTTCTTCCGGTTCTTTCGAATTCATCTGACTGATCACGCTCTGGACTTTGTCCAGGCTGAGATCGGCCGTTTGCAGCGCGTCATAAGCCAGGCCTTGCCCTTCGGCCAGAATGCCGGCTAAAAGATGCTCCGTTCCAATATAAGCCAGCTGATAGGAACGGGTCAGCTGATAAGCAACCCCCAGGACGCCGCCTGTTCTTTCAGAAAATCTCATCATCATGGCTAACACCTCCATGTTATCCTCTATATTCGATCATCAACATGATCGTCTTTGTCTTTCAATTCAGGTACAATTGAGTCGATTATTGTTTTGCCGGCAGTAGTTCGCGGATTATCGCGGCTCTTGCGCCGTCTCTTTCTTCAGGTGTCATGGCGCGGCCGTGCGCTTTTTGTATACATGCCGGACCGATGGCATTCTGAATCCGATTGATATCCGCCTCGTGAATATCCCGCAGCAAGCCCAGCGAAATGCCCAGGCGCAGATCCGACAGTAGGCTGACCGCTTCATCGGTCTGGATCAGCCGGGCCTGGCTGAGAAGGCCGTAAGCGCGCATAATCCGGTCTTCCAGCGGCAGTGGCTGACGCCGATACAGCTCACGCCGCACCTTGCGTTCCTGTTCAATCAGCTGCTGCAGCATCCGCTTCAGATCGTTAATCAGATCTTCTTCCGAAATGCCCAGCGTCAATTGATTGGATATCTGGAGCAAGTTGCCCTGGCTCTTGCTGTGTTCGCCATAATAACCCCGAACGGCAAAACCCAGTTTTGTCAATCCGTCGATTGTATCCTTGATCCGTCCGGTCATATTCAATCCCGGCAGATGCGCCATCACCGAAGCGCGCATCCCGGTGCCCGTATTGGTGGGACAAGCCGTCAAAAAGCCGTACTTCTCGTTATAGGCAAGTGAAAGCGAATGTTCCAGGATCATCGCCGCCTGAGCGGCCGCCTCATACGCGGCTTCCAGATTCATACCGGCCTGCATCGACTGGATGCGAATGTGGTCTTCTTCGTTGATCATGATCGAAACCGACTCGTCGCGGCTGATAATAACCCGGTGCTGCTGGCCTTTTTCGGCCAGATCATCGCTGATCAGGCGCTTTTCGGCCAGAGACAGGCGATCCTCATCATTTAATGTATCCAGATCCACCATCAGGTAATTGCGTTTTCGTTCTTCATCGCCGCGGTAAAAAGCCTGGACGATCTCATCGGCCGCCTGGCGTGCTTGCTGGCTGTCCATCCGATGGGGAAACGGATAGTGGTTCAGGTTTCTGGCCATGATCAATATACCAGGTCATTTCTTTTCACCCCCTTCAGAACATAAACGATTCTCTAAAGAACGGATCTCATCGCGCAGGCGGGCGGCTTTTTCATAGGCTTCCTCCTGTACGGCATCATGCAGCGCTTTTTTCAATTCATTCAGCTTCATATGCAGCATTTGTTCTTCCTTCTGTCCTGCCGTCGTGCATACCTTGCGGCCGATATGGCGGACCCCGCCCTGCACCCGGCGGAAAACCGGATCAAGGCGTTCGGCGAAGGCTTCATAACAATGGCTGCAGCCAAACAGGCCGGAACGGCGGAAATCGTCATAGGTCTGACCGCAGGTCGGGCAGGTGATGTTGCTGCCGGCAGCCGTTCCGAATGCCGGAATGCCGCCGGTGGTATTGAATATGCTGCTGCCGCCCAGCAAACCGGAGCCGAAAATGCTGCCGATCGTTCCGAAATAATCGGATAAGTTGTGCCCGATGCCCAGCTCCTTGGCGCACCCTTCGCACAAATGATGCTCAGTGGTTTGTCCCTGGCGGGTTTGGGACAGATGTATCGTAGCTTCCCGCTGCTGGCATTTTTCACATTTCATATTCAAACCCCTTTCAGCCGACAATCAAGCTTGTCAGCATATTCTTAAAAATCATCATGCGAATGCGGTCCTTGCGGTCGGCTTCGATCTCATTTAGCGAGCGGTCGGATATCGCAGCCAGAAGCAAACGGCCGTCCCGTTCATCGACAATATCATAATCGATAAAATTGCGAATCAGGATTTCAGCTTGATGCTGTGAAAGCGAGTCGCCGATGGTGTTCAACGCGTGCATCAGATAATGGGCTTCATCGGCCATCTGAACCCGGCGGATCCGGATCCAGCCGCCGCCGCCGCGCCGGCTTTCAACCAGATAACCCTGATCGTTGGTAAAGCGGGTTGCCAGAACATACGTGATCTGCGATGGTACGCAATTGACCCGGTCGGCCAATTCACTGCGGGTGATCTCAATCCGCCCGCCGTTCTGCTCGATCATCTGTTTGAGCAAGGCTTCGACCAAGTCGCTGATACGGGCCATGATCCTCACCTCCATCCGAATATCAGATCGACAGCTTTTGTTTGTCTTTGACTTTGTCTTTGACTTTGACTATCTTTGACTATGAATTTATTATAGCTGTTTGCCGACGGATGTCAAGAGGCTGCCGACGGAAGGATAATCGCAGGATAATTCAAGTCATGTTATAATAACAGCGTTTCCCCACCGCGCGGCAAATGCTTCCGCAGCAAACCAACAGCCGGATGAACAGGATGGTGCGATAACTCCATGACGCCGGATAACAACCAGCAGCCGAATAAAGAGTCAGATGGTCCGTTCCCTGTCCGTCTGCCGGTTTTACCCTGGCGCCGGCATATTTTATATGGCATTTCGATCCTGGCGGTCCTCCTGCTTCTGACCCTTCTGGCCTTTGCGGTCGCCAACTGGCAGAAGGCGGCGCCGGCGGCGACATCGGCAGAAAGTACCGCGGCAAACGGCCAATCCACAGCCGGCGTGCCGGCCGAAGCTTTTACGCGGGGAACAACGCTGACCGTCGGCATCGATGAAACATTGTCCATCATCAATCCGCTTTACTCCACCGGTGATGGTGAGCAGGATGCCGTTTCGCTTATTTTTGAAAGCCTGATCCGAATCGACGAACAAGGTCAGGCGATCGGCCAGCTGGCCGAATCCTGGGCTTACGATAGCCAAACGCATGTTCTGTCCGTCAAGCTGCGCGGAGACCATACATTCCGCGACGGCCGCGTCGTCAATGTCCAGGATGTGCTTTTTACATACCAGTGTCTTTTATCCGGTTCCTATGACGGCCCGCTCAAGAACAAAATGCCGGAATTACTCTCCTTGACCGCCGACGACGCCGCTCAGACCGTTGCTTTTCAAATGGCCGAATGGGTCGACGAGCCGGATGACCTTTTTCTGACTGTCGGTATTCTGAAAGCCGATTATTATACATGCCCGATCGATCGGGTTTATGAAATGCGGGATAAAAATTTGCCGCCCGATGGCAGCGGTTCTTTCTATCAGACCTCGATAACCGCCGACGAAGCCGTTTTACAATTGCGGCCGGGTTATGGCGGCCAGGTTAAGATCATTGCTCTGAAGCAAGTCGAATCGGATGAAAAATATGCTTTGCTCAAGGCCGGAAAACTTGATATTGTACGCAATCTGTGGAATACCCGGATGCAGCAGCGCGCCGAGGAATTGACGGGCTACGATTTTAATACCTTTACCACCAGCGTCGACACGTATTTTCTGGTCAATCCGCAGCCGCAGGCCACAGGAATTATTCAACGTCCATCCCAGCGTCTGGCTGTTTTATTGACGGCGGCCGGACGGCCGTTGAGCGAATTGCAGCAAGCAGCGTTGAATGAACTGACATCCCGCACGTTGATTCTTTATTATTTCCAGGGTGTCGAAGCCAATGTGCTGTTCGATAACCGGGCTATGGCGGAAAAAATGACGGAATCCCTGCGTCAAGCCGGCCTGACCGTTGAATTGCAGGCTGTCAGCTGGCCGGACTTGCTGCAGCGGGCTACGCAATACGATTATGACCTTTTGCTTTTGCCGGCGACAGCCAACAGCCGTCTGCCGGACAAGTCCATTATCCTGCAGGATTTCGTTCAACCGGGCGCTTCTGCCCTGATCGCCAGTTACCGTCCGGAAGTGTTCATAACCTGCAATCGGCTGACACGGCTGACCATCAATCCAACAGGCCACCCCTATGCCGCTGTCGCCGCGACCTGGACCGACAGAATCGAAAACATTCAGTTTCTGAATCCTGACGGTTCAAATTACAAGGAGGGATTACCATGACCATTGATCAATTTAACGCCTTATGTGCGGCCGGCCCTCTGATCCTGGACGGTGCTACCGGCACGCAGCTGCAGTTGGCGGGAATGCCTTCCGGTGTTTGCCCGGAGTTATGGGTTCTTGACCACCCGGCAGTCCTTGAGCATTTACAGCGCGCTTATCTGTCCGCAGGAAGTTCCATCATTTATGCTTTCACATTTGGCGCCAACCGGATAAAACTTGCCGCTCACCATTTGAATCCTGATGAAACCGTGGACATCAACCGCCGCCTGTCTGCCGTCAGCGTATCGGTGCGCGATCAATGGCGTAAAGACCATCCGGAATCGCCGGTCTGGGTAGCCGGCGATCTGGCGCCTACCGGTCTGTTCCTCAGTCCGGCCGGCGACCTGGCTTTTGACGATTTAGTCGACATCTATCGCGAGCAGGTGCGGGCTCAGCTGGCAGCCGGTGTCGATCTGTTTGTTGCCGAAACGATGATGGATCTGGCGCAGACGCGCGCGGCCGTTCTTGCTGTACAGGCCGAATGCGATCTTCCGGTCATGACCTCTTTGACCTTTGAAGCCAACGGCCGCACGTTGTCGGGCAATACACCGCAGGAATGCTTGATCTCGCTCGCTTCTCTGGGCGCCGCCGCTTTCGGATTGAACTGCTCTTTCGGTCCGGATAAGTTGATCGAATTGCTGCAGCCGCTGTTGGCCATAAGCCCTGTACCTTTATTGGCCAAGCCTAACGCCGGCATGCCGCATCTGATCGACGGCCATACCAGCTTTCCCATGCAAGCGCCGGAATTTGCTTCGGCTATGCGGCCGATGGCGGCCGCCGGAGTCAGACTGATGGGCGGGTGCTGCGGCACAAATCCTGATTATATTACCCGTCTGGCCGACGAATTGCGCCGGCAGCCGGTCGTTTCACGGCAAAAGCCCTCCGACTGCGGCTATTGGATCTGTTCATCGCGCCAAAGCGCATTAGTGGATTCAACGGCTGGTTTGCCGTCCATTCCCTGCCAAACACCCGATCAGCTGGCCGACGATGTTCCGGATCAGCTGGATGATGAGCCGCCGGCCGCGATCCTCGACTTTTCCGCTGTCCGGCAAACCGGCGAAGTAACGGCCTGGATCGAAGCGCTACTGCAACTCCAGCTGATGACCGCCGTTCCGTTGATCTTTAAAGATGTCCCGGAATTTCTGTCTGATGATCTTCTGAGAATCTATCAGGGACGGGCCGGCATCATCGGCCGCTATCCCGGCCGAACCTACGGCGCGCTTCTAATACCGCAATGACGCTTATGGCTGATTCGGCAGCCGTACCGCCGCAGCGCGGACAGGCCGACTAATCCTGTGAATCTTCAAAAAATCGGGTCCAATCCAGGGACAATGTTTTACCGAGTCTTTTGGCGACTTTTATGGAAGGATTCCTCAACTGCAATTCAAGTTGGGTCAGATAAGCGCGTGATATCCCGACTTTGGTCGCTAATTCCAATTGGGTCATATTTCTTCTTCTTCGCTCCATTAAAAGCCAATTTCGCACGATAAATCCTCCATTTCTACTGCATAATTGATTTATCACTTCATGTTGTTTCGATTCAATAGGGCCTAAATTTATTATATCTATAATAGTTGCGTTTCGCGACATTGTCAACTAAAAATACTTAAATTTGATCCGTTTCGCAACACTGTGCGGAAAATTTTTAATAAAGAGTTGCAAGCTGCCACATCTTGTCGTTATAATCGTCATGAAGGTGGTGTCTGATGTGCCTTATTTATTGAAATATCGTTTACGGCAGTTACGTAAAGAACGGGATTTATCACAAAAAAGCATGGCTGAAGCGCTCGGGTTACCCAGAGGAACCTATACCCATTATGAATTGGGCCGAAGGACACCTGATCTGGAGTTGCTGATGGCTATAGCCGACCTTTATCATGTGTCGCTCGATTATTTGACCGGCTATACGGCAAGACGGCCCGAACCGGCCGAATGGCTGGCCGATCATCCCAAAGCCGCAAAAAAAACAGACATACCTGCCTCTTATCTGCTTAAGCCTGTCGGCGATGCCGACACTCAGCCTGACAGTCAGGTTCGCATAGCGGAAGAC
>CAYRWC010000008.1:0-20888 GCA_964427795.1 uncultured Oscillospiraceae bacterium
CCGCGCGCCGTCCAAAATGACGGCCCCCATGCCGATCAAAACATCATCCTCGACCGTACAGGCATGAACGACGGCATTATGGCCGATCGTTACGCCGTCACCGATCGTCACCCGGTCATGGATCGTCGCATTGTCCTGGACATTGGTTCTGCTGCCGATCCGGACAGGACCTTCATCAGCCCGGACAACGGCGCCAAACCAAACAGAGGATTCGCTGCCGATGGAAACATCACCGATCACGTCGGCCGAGCCGGCAATAAAAACCGATTCACCGATTTCCGGCTTATATCCGGCGTATTCATAAATCATTCTTGATCATCCCTCTTTGGTTCGGCAGATTTGTCAGCCTGCACGGTTTCCTGCAGCCGGCTTTCCTGAGCTTGCAGCCGACGCCGGCTTAAAAGCCATAAAGCGCATTCCAGACGTTTTTTCTGCATCCGGCAGCCCATTTCATACTGTCCGTTTACCGATCCGGACGCATGATAGGCATTGGCAGCGCAGCCGCCGCTGCAAAAATAGCGGGCCCAGCAGGTTCGGCATTCCGGTTTGTCCGGCACCAGCAAATGGCTGAATTGCTCTTGAACTGCCGCGTCCAGCCGTACCGGCCGATCCTGGACATGGCCCATCAAGAATTGCGGCTGGCCGACAAATTGATGGCAGGGATAGATTTCACCGTCAGGCGTCACCGCACAGTACTCCAGGCCGACGCCGCATCCTTTCAGACGCTTGTAGGCACAGGGCCCTTGATCAAGATCAATCATGAAATGGAAAAAGTTGAACGGTTCGCCGCGGCCTTCGGCAGCCAACATATCCTGAGCCAGCTTCTCATATTCCCGTTCAATGACCGGCAGATCTTCCGGCTTGATTTCATAACCACATCCGGGCGGCGCCACGACCGGCTCAACCGATACCTGATTCCCCAGACCGGCCAGATGCAGGACATCGGCGGAAAAATCCAGATTATGATGCGTAAAGGTGCCCCGCAAGTAATATTCCCGTTCCCCCCGCGCGGCGACAAATGAACGGATATGCTCCGCTACCCGTTTATAAGTCCCATGACCGCCGGCGTCCGGCCGCATATGATCGTGCACCTCTTGCCGGCCGTCGATGCTGAGTACGCAGTTTTTAAAGTGCTTATTGATAAAAGCCGTTTTTTCCTCATCGAGCAGCATAGCGTTGGTCGTGATGGTCAGGCGGATATTTTTCCCGGTTTCAGCGGCACGCCGTTCGCAATAAGTGGTCAGAGCCTCGACAACCGGCCAGTTCATCAACGGTTCGCCGCCAAAAAAATCGATGTCCAGATTATGACGGCCACCTGATGCTTCCAGCAGAAATTCCACAGCCTGGCAGCCGGTTTCGTAGTCGAGCATACTCCGCTTTCCGGTGCCAAAGTCGCCGGTGCCGGCAAAACAATAACGGCAGCGCATATTGCAATCATGGCAAAGATGCAGACACATAGATTTAATACGAGGCTGATCCGGATAAAGAAGCTCCGGCGCCGTCGTTTCGCCGGGGGCAAACAGCGCTCCGTCGGTAATTAGTGCGTCGATTTCCCGGATGCAGGCTCGGGCTTCGCCGCCCAGTTCCTGCTCCAGCCGGTCCAGAACCGTTTGATTGGGTTTGCAGCCGCCGGCTTCGGCATAGGCGGATAGAATCCGGTACGACAAATCGTCCGGAATATGCAGCGCATAGCTTTCTGAATCGAAAGCCAAATGGGTTTGATTCAATGTAAATAGATGAAGCAAGTAAGCCTCCTGGCGTTATTCGCAAAAATAGTGAAAAGCCATTGCTTTTCACTACTTCGCGCATCCTATAGGACAACAAGCACAGCCGCAGGAACGGCAGAAACGCATTCATGCGGCTGCCGCAGGTTCCGGTTATTTTTGGCCGGCTTTTTTCTCACATTTCTGATTAGCGACGGTACAGCTGGTCTTGCAGGCCGACTGGCAGGATGTCTGGCATTCTCCGCAGGCTTTGCCGGATGCCGGTTTCATTTGACAGGCTTTTTGAATGGTTTGAATATGTTCCATAATTCCCTCCGTTTGCCGCCTTAATCCGTTATCGGTTTGACGACGTTGTTAATTGAACTCTTCTTAAAGGTGATTAAAGTATTGGCAACGCTTGTCGATATGGTCACTTCATCATCCTTGATATTGACGATGCGTCCGACCACGCCGCCGATGGTTACAACATTGTCGCCGACAACCATGGCGTTGATCTGATCACGCAATTTCTTTTCCTTTTTCTTCTGTGGTCTGATCAAAAACAAATACATTAATCCGAACATCAGCGCTAAAGGTATGACCAAACCGAAAATGGCTTCCAATCCACTTCCTGAAGTCGCGGTTGTATTGGTTAAAGCGGTCGAAAACATGATTCTATCCTCCTATTATTTCAATGCCTCATGAATATGTTTCACAGCATGGAATATCATAGCATTAAACGGGCGTGATTAGCAAGATGCCGCGTTGCCCGATCCGCGGCAATCTGTCGGTCCTTTGCTTACTGCCGACATCCGGTTTTTCTTCCGTCATGTTTTACCGGCATAACCAAAGCGTTCAAAGAACTTATCGCGAAAATCCCGCAGCCGGTCCTCGGCGATAGCGGCGCGGACATTCTCCATCAAGTGCAGCAGGAAATGCAGATTATGCCAGGATGTCAGACGCAGGCCAAACATCTCGTCGGCTTTGATTAAATGGCGGATATAGGCACGGCTGTAATTCCGGCAGACATAACAGGAACAATCGGGATCAAGCGGCCCAAAATCGCGGGCACAGGCCGCGTCGCGCACAATCAGGCGGCCGCGGCTGGTCAGAACCGTGCCGTTTCGTCCGATCCGGGTCGGCAGGACACAATCGAACAAATCGATCCCGCGAGCCGATCCTTCGATCAGATAGTCGGGCGAACCGACACCCATCAGATAACGAGGCCGGTCTGCAGGCAGCAGCGGCACGGTTTCCTCAAGCATTTCATACATCAGAGCTCCCGGTTCGCCGACGCTTAAGCCGCCGATAGCATAGCCAGGCAAGTCGAAGGAGGTGATTTCCCGCGCGCTTTGCCGGCGCAGATCGGCATATGTACCGCCCTGAACAATGCCGAAGAGTCCTTGATCACGCGGCCGCGCATGAGTCTTGATGCAGCGGTCCAGCCAACGGGTGGTTCGCTCCAGAGACCGAAGGGCATAATCATGTTCGGCCGGCCAGGGCGTGCATTCGTCAAAAGCCATGACAATATCGGAACCCAGATCATTTTGGACGATGATCGATTGTTCAGGCGTCAAAACATGCCGGGAACCGTCGATATGTGATTTGAAACCGACGCCCTCCTCGGTAATATGCCGCAAATCGCTCAGACTGAAAACCTGGAAGCCGCCGCTGTCGGTCAGGATCGCCCGATCCCAGTTCATAAACCGGTGCAGGCCGCCCGCTTCCCGGATCAGTTCCGAACCCGGCCGCATCCAAAGATGATAAGTATTGGATAAAATGATGCCCGCTCCTAAAAGCTTCAATTCTTCCGGCGACATGCCCTTGACGGTCGCCTGAGTGCCGACAGGCATAAAAGCCGGCGTAGGGATCGAGCCGTGCGGCGTATGGACGACGCCCAAGCGGGCGCCGGTCTGCCGGCAGACATGTTTGAGTTCATACCAAACCGGAAATCTTTCGGATAAAGCTGAATTTGTCATTTCGGACATGCAGATTCTGCTCCTTCTTCAGTTTTTTTGCTGATCAGCATGGCATCGCCAAAACTAAAAAAGCGGTATTTCTGATTGATGGCTTCCTGATAAGCCGCGAGTACATGCTCGCGGCCGGCAAAAGCGGAAACCAGCATAATTAATGTTGATTCCGGCAGATGAAAATTAGTGATCAGCATATCGACAACTTTAAAGGCATATCCAGGATAAATAAATATTTTTGTCCAACCGCTGTGCGGCTGCAGCCGTCCGGTTTCTGTGGCGACGGCTTCCAGAACCCGGCAGCTGGTCGTGCCGACCGAAACGATCCGTCCGCCTTCTTTCCGGCTGGCTTCTATTTCCCTTACCGCTTCTTCCGGCAGAACATAATATTCCTCATGCATCGCATGGTCGAGGATATTATCTTCCTTGACCGGCCGGAAAGTTCCCAGACCAACGTGCAAAGTAAGTTCGGCGATGCGGATGCCTCGGCTGCGGATATCGGCGAGCAGATCCGGCGTAAAATGCAAACCGGCGGTCGGAGCCGCGGCCGAACCGTCCTGGCTGGCATAAACGGTCTGATAACGGCCGGGATCATTCAGCCGTTCATGAATATAGGGCGGCAGCGGCATAGTGCCTGCTTCGGCCAGAATCTCTTCCCAGACTCCCTGGAACTCAAACCGGACAATACGGTTACCGTCGGGTAAAACAGAAATAACCTCGGCGCCAAGCCGGTCGGGGATAAAATCCAGCAAATGGCCGGTCCGGACACGGCGGCCCGGATGAACGATGACTTCCCAGTCTGTCGCCGTCAGACGGCGCAAAAGAAGAATTTCCACCGGCGTGCCGGTATCGCGGCGCGCACCCAGCAGCCTGGCCGGCAGAACCTTGGAATTGTTTAAAACCAGGCAATCGCCGGGACATAGCAGGTCCGGCAATTCATGGAAATGATGGTGTTCAACAGCCCCCGTATTGCCGTCCAGCCGCAAGAGGCGCGATTGATCCCGCCTGTCCAGAGGATGCTGGGCGATCAAGTGTTCCGGTAATTCAAAAAAGAAATCTTGTTTTCTAATCATAGCGCTTCATTATATCGATATTTGACGAAAAAGTACAGTCAATGCTATGATGAAACCGTCTGCAGGCCGCCGGTTTGCCGACCAAATCATAAGCATGGAGGACATTGCCATGAAAAGACCTGTTTTCAAAGGTTCTGCCGTTGCCATAGTCACACCTTTCACCAATAGCGGTGTTGATTATAAAAAATTGTCCGAGCTTTGCGAATATCATATTAAACAGCATACCGACGCCATCGTGGTTGCCGGAACAACCGGTGAGGCATCAACGATGCCGGACGAGGAGCATCTATCTGTCATCCGCTGCGTGGTCGAAACGGTCGGCAAGCGTGTGCCGGTCATTGCCGGCACCGGCAGCAACGATACCCGCCATGCCGTGGAACTGAGCCAGAAAGCCGTTGCTCTTGGCGCCGACGCTCTGCTCTGCGTAACGCCCTATTACAATAAAACATCCCAGCAAGGTTTATATCTGCATTTTAAAGCTGTCGCCGATGCTGTATCTGTACCGATGATTCTTTATAATGTGCCCAGCCGCACCAATTTGAATATCAATCCGGAAACGGCAGCCCGCCTGGCCGAATTGCCCAACATCAACGGCATCAAGGAATGCCGGACCGAACAAGCGGGTGAAGTCGCCTATCTCTGCGGCGACAACCTAAACTTGTATTCCGGCGAAGACGGCATGGTTCTTCCACTTCTGTCTCTTGGCGGATGTGGCGTCATCTCGGTTATTGCCAACATCGTGCCCGCTAAAACCCACGACATGGTCATGGCTTATTTGAATGGCAATGCGGCTTTGGCAACCAAAATGCAAATTGAACTGGTTCCCTTGATCAAAGCTATGTTTTGCGATGTGAATCCGATACCGGTTAAAACAGCTATGAATTTAATGGGTTTGGCTGTAGGTCCCTGCCGGATGCCTTTATGCGAACCTTCGGCGGCCAATCTGGACTTGATTCGAAAGACTTTGGCTTCATATGGCCTTTTGGGAGGTTGACAAGATGGCTATCCGGATATTTTTAAGCGGCTGCAGCGGCCGCATGGGCCAGATGATCCGCTCTATCGTTGCCTCCTCATCTGATCTTGTCGTAGTGGCCGGATCGGATTTAAAACCCGATGCACAATCCTCTTTCCCTGTTTATACCGATCCCGGACAATGCCGCGAAGCGTTCGATGTCCTGGTCGACTTTTCCAACGCCGAGGCCGTACCCGCTCTTTGCAATCTGATCGAGCTGCGTCGCTGCCCTTCGGTGATCTGCACGACCGGGCTGGCGGAATCGACCAAGCAGCGTCTGATCGATTTATCCGCCGCCGCGCCGATATTTATTTCAGCCAATATGTCTCTGGGCATTAACATCATGATCAGTCTCGTCCGTCAGGCTGCTAAATTGCTATATCCCGATTTTGATCTGGAATTGATCGAGGCACATCATAATCAAAAGCTGGATGCGCCTTCCGGCACGGCTCTGATGATAGCCGACCAAATCAATGATGCGCTGGATCATCAACTGACCTATGTCTATGACCGCAGTCAAGTCCGACAAAAAAGAGACAGCCATGAATTAGGTTTGCATGCTATCCGCGGCGGCAGTATTGTCGGCGATCATACCGTCCTTTTCGCCGGCCCCGAGGAAACCTTGGAAATCAAGCATCAGGCTCAGTCACGTGCCGTATTTGCCCGCGGAGCCCTGGCCGCCGCCCGCTTTTTAGCGGACAAGCCGGCAGGGCTCTATAATATGCAGGATTTACTGGTGTCCGGAACATAATATTCAATATTCGCGGACACCGAACCGCGCGCCGGTTAACTCAAGTATGAGCGCCGGTAGGCGATTTCAACATTCCACCATGATCTTCAGCAGAAGGCGGCAAAGCAGTTTGGCCGTCTTCTTGTTTATTCGAACCGGCATCCCCGGCAGTTCCGGCATCTTCCTGTTCTTCTTCGGTGTTTTCTTCAGTTTCTTCGGTGTCATCCTCCGATTCTTCATTCAACGATTCGGCGGCTTTGATTCTTGAGATCATGTATTTGTCGAGACCGCGATAAGTAAAGAAATTGGTCATCAGCAGATTAAGTCCAAAAGCCAGGAAAACATACCAGACAATAGCGAGTAAAACAGATATGCCATAACCCAGGAACAACATGATGCCGGGAATGACAAACAAAATTAAAGCGCTCAGAATCAGGATAAGGATATTCAACGGCAGCCGCATGATTGAAAACAGCAGACAGTTCTTCAGCATTTGCTTAATGGTCAATTCAAAAGTGACCATCATCGGATAAATATACATCTGCATGATGCACCACATCAGGAACAGAATGACGATAATCGTCTGCAGGAATACCCGCAGCAGTCCGCTGCCAATAAAGCTGCTGTTGCTGTAAAACGAGAAGTTGATGACAAAAATGAAAGTCACAACCAGGCTGAGCAGACCACAGATCAAAGATTGCTTGAGGTTTTTTCTGGCATGTTCCTTAAAATCCATCCAGACAAAAGCGTGTTCTTCCCGGGAATAATTTCGTAACACATAAGTCACGCCGGCTTGAACAGGCCCGACGACCACCAGCGATAAGCCGACGATGAGCATGGCCAGCAAAAAGTACAGCTGCAGAATCTGGATGTTGGCAAAATCCAGCATGGTGATGCCTTCCTGCAGCGTAAGATTGGCTTTGCTAAAAACCTCGGCCAGGCTTTCCGCCGTAAGGCCCGGCAAAAAAGCCTGCAAAACATACGAAGCGCCAAAAAAGGCAATCAACAGCGCCGGCAAGCTGAAAACCACATACATCAAATTAATGGTGCATATTTTCCAGAATTTACGGCCTAAAATTGAAAAGAAAGTCGGAATCGGACCCTTGGGCGGATCATCAGGATACACCCCTTTTCCTTCTTTCGAATAATCAAATAACCCAAAAAAACCTGCCATGATTTATCCTCCAATCTAATACCGGCCAACGACTGGGCCGTTCCGCAGCCCGTTATTTCGCCAAGCCGGCCGATCTTATTCATTATATGACATTTTGCGGGATCTGCGATAGGTCAAACCGGTCAGCTTTGTGAAATAATTGCAAACGAATTTCGGCAATATCCGGCGAAACCTGCGCTATACGGTCGATTTCCGCCAGCGAACGTTCGGCAAGCGCTTGCAGTTTTAATTCTTTGCGCCGATATCGCTCCGTCAGATCGGCCGCCAACCCGAAATTGGCATTCATCGGTTGAAAATGTTTCACCTTGGCATCAGAAACATAACGGGCCAGGGATCCGATAATCGTCTGAGCCGAAGGCACCAGGCTCAGACGCTGCTCCGACGTTTGCCCGGAAGCCTGACAAGCGGCTTGCCAACCGGCTATCAGACCGGAAGACGCCGATTCGACATATCCTTCGACACCGGTCATTTGACCGGCAAAATATAATTCCGGCTGTTGGCGCACGCTATAATCCTGCTGAAGAACCTGCGGCGACGGAAGATAAGTATTACGGTGCATAACGCCGAAACGAGCAAATTCGACTTTCTGCAAGCCCGGAATCAATCGGAAAACTCTTTTTTGTTCGGCTATCGTTAAACGCGTCTGAAAACCGACTAAATTATAAAGACTTGCCGCCCGGTTATCTTGTCGCAATTGGACACAGGCATAAGGTTCTCTGCCGGTTCGCGGATCAATCAGGCCGACCGGTTTCAACGGGCCGAATCGCATCGTGTCTTGTCCTCTGCCGGCCATCGTTTCAATCGGCATACATCCTTCAAATACGGTTTCCCGGTCAAAATCATGGACAACCGCTCTTTCGGCCTGCACTAATTCCTGCCAAAAACCTTGATACTCAGTTTCATTCATCGGACAGTTCAGATAATCATCACCACCATGACCATAGCGGGATTGGCGGAAAACAATCGTGTTGTCCAGCGAATCGGCATAGATAATCGGCGCGGCGGCATCAAAAAAATGCAAAGTCTCCAACTCGAGCCGGCGCTTGATATTCTGAAAAAGCGTTCCGTCGGTTAGCGGACCGGTGGCGATGATCGTAAGACCGCCGTCCGGTAAATCATCGATTCTTTTTGGAATCAACTCAATAAGCGGTTCTTCTTGTATGAAACGGGTAACCAAACTGGAAAACGATTCCCGGTCGACAGCAAGAGCGCCGCCCGCCGGAATAGCGGTTGCATCGGCGCAAGTCATAATCAAAGAACCCAGGCGCCGCATTTCTTCCTTTAAAAGGCCGACTGCGTTGACGAGTCTGGCCGAACGTAAAGAATTGCTGCAGACTAATTCTGCCAGAGTCGACAAATGATGGGCCGGCGTCATTTGAGTCGGTTTCATTTCATATAGTTTAACCGGAACGCCACGGGCAGCCAACTGCCAGGCGGCTTCACAACCGGCCAGACCGGCGCCGATAACTTGAACCGGATTCATTATCGCCGCCATCAAGCTTGATTACCTTCTGTCGGAACGGTCCCGCTTTTCCCTTCTGTTCCGTCATTTTGAGAACTCGGGGCAGTATGCGCCGGGATATCTGCTGTTTCGGCGGGTTCATTACTGTCCGGCTTAGTTTTTTTCTGGTTGGTCGAACAATCTTTATTACTGCATTTAGGATATGAACGCCCTTTGAAATGTTTCCAAACCATATAAGCGCCGCATGTCGCGCAAGTTTTGCCCTCAATGGGCAAGTCCCAGCTGATGAACGGGCAATTGGGGTCGCTGCCCTGCTTGTCACAGGTATAAAACCGGCTGCCTTTGAATTTGCGCGACACGCGGCTGACCAGGCCGGATCCGCATAACGGGCATTTCCCCTTAACCGTATTTTCGACGTTTTTCGTATATTTACATTCCGGATAACGAGAACAAGCGATAAACTTGCCATACCGGCCTTCTTTAATAATCAGATCGCCATCGTGGCATTCCGGACACTTATCGCCGGTCGGCACGTCAGCAATCTTCACGCGGTCCAGGCTATCGGCGTCAATGACCAATTGGTGAAACGGCGGGTAAAATTGGTCCAGAAGGCTGACCCAATCTTGATTGCCGGATTCGACCGTGTCCAGATCCTCCTCCATTTGCGCCGTAAAGGCTACATCGACAATCCGATTGAAATTATCTTCCAGCAGGCCGGTTACTACTTTGCCCAATTCAGTGGGGACAAGGAATTTTCGGTCTTTCTCCACATATAAACGGTCTTGTATCGTCGACAGGGTCGGGGCATATGTGGACGGCCGCCCGATCCCCTTCTCTTCCATGGCTTTGATTAAAGTTGCTTCCGTATACCGTGATGGCGGCTGAGTAAACTTCTGTTCCGGTTGAATATGATCCGGCAGCAGCTTTTCACCCTCGTTCAATTCGGGCAGCTTCTCTTTATTATTTTCCGCTTCTTCCTGCTGTTCTTTGTCCGCTTCCTGGTCAACCAGCTGTACGCCGTATTGGGCTAAAAAGCCTGGGAAACGCACTGTCTCGCCTTGAACACGAAAAATATGAGTGCCGGCGGCTATATCGGCCGTTACCGTATCTATGGCGGCCGCAGCCATCTGCGAAGCTATGAACTTATCCCAAATCAGTTTATATAAACGATATTGATCGTACGTCAGCTGTTCTTTGATTTGTTCCGGAATCAGGTCAAAATGAGCCGGCCGGACCGCTTCGTGAGCATCTTGGGCGGAATGGCGGTTTTTAAACTGACGGGGCGTCTTCGGTAAATAAGAATCACCATAATGATCGTCAATATATTGCCGGGCTTCCTGGATTGCTTCGGTGGATATCCGAACGGAATCCGTTCGGATATAAGTAACCAAAGCGATGGATCCGGTATTCGGCAGATCGACGCCTTCATACAACTGTTGGGCTATACTCATGGTCTTTTTTGAGGTAAAGCCTAAAAACCGGGCGGCTTCCTGCTGCAGCGTGCTGGTCGTAAACGGCGGTCCAGGCTGCCGCTGACGGCTGCCGCGCTTTATCTGCCAAACTTCAAAGGCTTTGTCGGCCAAATCATTCAAAACCTTTTCGGTATCGGCCTTGTTGGTCAGCTTTACTTTATTTATTTTGCTGCCGTCGCGTTCTCCATGGTAACGAGCCCGAAATAACGGTTCGTTCTGGGCCTTATGCAGCCAAGCTGTTAAAAGCCAATATTCTTCTGGCTTAAAGGCTTGTATTTCCCTTTCCCGTTCCACAATCATCCGGGTTGCTACAGATTGCACACGACCGGCCGATAAGCCTTTTTTGATCTTTTTCCAAAGCAGGGGGCTCAGTTCATAACCGACCAGCCGATCAAGAATTCGGCGAGCCTGCTGTGAATCGACCAGATTCATATCGATCGGGCGAGGATTCTCAATCGCCTTTTTTACCGCAGGTTCGGTAATTTCATTAAATGAAATTCTGCAGGGACTCTTTTCATCTATATGCAGGATTTGCGATAAGTGCCAGGCGATGGCCTCTCCTTCACGATCAGGGTCGGTTGCGATATAAACACGATCGACTTCAGACGCCATATCTTTCAATTCCCGGATGACTTTCTCTTTGCCCTTCATGTTGATATAGCGCGGCTTATAATGATCTTTGACATCAACACCCAAAGTCGAAGAGGGCAAATCGCGAATATGCCCCACCGACGCGGCAATACGATAGTCTTTGCCTAAATATCGACCGATTGTCTTTGCTTTGGCCGGCGACTCAACAATAACCAGATTTTTACTCATTACATACATCCTTGTATAAAATTTAGCACCTCCATCATTATATACAGAAAAAGGACGATTCTGTCAAAGCATAACGGCCTCTTTCACAAAAAACAAAGCCGTTGACCTCTTGAATGGACAGCCATGCAGCCGTCTCACTGATTGTCTTGCCGGCGGCATCGGCTATTTCAGGCAAAGTCAAAGGCGTGCCTGAAATAAGATGCAGCCAGGATTTATCTTGATCGGTCAATGGCGCTATGCCGTTTTGCCGGACATCCGGCCCGCATTTTTCTTGCGGGGCATCTTTTGCTGTTCCGGGAAGGCTCACCGACGTACGCAGACGTAGAATATCGGCTGCCGATTCAAGAACTTCCGCTCCTTCACGGATCAATTGATTGCACCCCTGGCTCTGCGGCGATAGAATACTGCCCGGCACGGCGAAAACCGTTCTGCACTGATCACCGGCGAAATTAGCGGTAATCATGGTGCCGCTGGTTCTGGATGCTTCCATGATGGCCACGACATCGGACATACCGCTGAGAATCCTGTTTCTGGCTGGGAAGAAAGATTTTCGCGGCACGGTACCGGGCGGGTGTTCACTGATTATTGCTCCTGTTTCCGCAATATCATCCATCAACTGGCGATGTTCGGGCGGATAAACCCTATCGACGCCGTGAGCAACAACCGCCAAGGTCATACCTTGATGAAAAAGCGCTGTTTTATGAGCCAAACCATCGATTCCGCGAGCCAAGCCGCTGATAATAACTGTGCGGGCATCAACCAGATCGGCAACGATTCGTTCTGTGACCATTTTCCCATATTGCGTCGGATTACGTGTTCCGATAACTGTTATACAAAACGGCTGCCGGACTAGATTCCGATAGTTCTTTCCCCGATAATACAGAACGGGTGGGCATGAATCAGCCAAACTCAAGCGATACGGATAATCATCATCTCCGAGGCAGCAGGCTCGGATTCCGTTTTCCCAGGCAGCCTCCGCAGTTTGCCGGTAAGACGCCCAAGCTGCAGGCAAAATCGTTCCGTCCATCAATCCTGTGGATTTCTTGCCGCTCGCTGCCTGCGTTTGCATCCATTCATTCAGACTGACCGGTATAAATCGAAGCAGACTTTCCAACGGTTTGCCTTCCTTCAGAAAAACACGGATCTGTTTACGATCCGGACCGGGCTGGCGCATAATATACGATAAATATAAGCCTTGCTGCAATTTTTTGATTTCTTTTTCCTGACACATTTCAACCGTCCCTGTCCGTATTTGTTTCGCCGATATACATACCTTAAGGTCGCGTTTTTAAAGCTCGGGCCAGCGGAATCGGAACTGCAAGGCTTCAGCTACATGCTCTTCCCGGACATCGGGCGAATCGGCAAGATCAGCAATTGTCCGTGCGATCCGAATGATCTTCTTGCAACTGCGAACAGAAAAATTAAACCGGCCGGCAGACCTGGCGGCAAAGGCGGCCGCAGACGAACTGACAAGAAAATCATCGCTCAAGTTGTCGCTATTGAGGCGGCCATTCAGATCCGGCAAGCGACCTTGCTGCCGGCATCGCTCAAACTGGATCTCCCAGCATCGGCTGATTCGGCAGGCTGTTCCGGCGCTGTCCAGACTATCTGTACGACCGCCGTGCAGACTGGCTTCCAATTGGCCAGCCGGCAACCGGGTCATTTCAACCGTCAGATCAATTCGGTCCAGAAGCGGACCGCTGATTCTGTTCAGGTGCTCTTGAACTTTTTCGCGCGTACAGCGGCAGGCGGTGTTATTTTCCAGATATTCGCCGCAGCGGCAAGGATTGGCGGCGCCGATCAGTAAAAAATCAGCCGGATAAACCATGCTGTGTTTGAGGCGGACCAGATGAACGGTCCGGCTTTCCATCGGCTGACGTAAAAGATCAAGCATTTCCGGTTGAAATTCAGTCATTTCATCTAGAAATAAAATGCCCAGATGAGCCAGCGTCACTTCGCCGGGCATGGGAACAGAACCGCCGCCGATTAAAGCGGCTCTGGTTGCAGTGTGGTGAGGTGCTCTGAAAGGGCGCCGGCTGATCATGCCCTGACCGTCTTTTAACAAACCGGAAGCGCTGTAAATCCGGGTTACCTGCATGGATTCATCCGTATTCAGCGCCGGCAGCAATCCGGGCATCGTTGATGCCAGCGACGTTTTACCGCAGCCCGGCGAACCCAGCAGTAAGAGATTATGCCAGCCGGCAGCAGCAATCTGCAGGGCGCGGATCGCTTTTTCCTGTCCGATTATCTGACGGATATCTGTCCGGGGAAAACTGTCTGCCTCATTCCCGCCCCGATTATTGCCACCGGAATCATATTCTTGTATTGCCGGTTGCGATGGAATACTTGTCTGATCATAATCATGTTCAAGAAAACGGACAGCGTCCTGAAGATGCCGAAGCGGAAATACAGCCTGCCTCATGACCGATTCCGCCTCAGTGTAATTGACAGCCGGAACAAGAATAACGTTCATATGATGATCCTTGCAGGTTAAGGCCCGGCATACGACGCCGGGAACCCCGCGGATCGCACCGTTTAAGCTTAATTCGCCAAAAACGCAGATCATCCGGTCGGGTTGTGCGATTTGTCCGGATGCCGCAAGCAAAGCCAAAGCCAGCGGCAAGTCATAGGCCGTCCCCTCCTTGCGCAGCCAGGCAGGCGCATAGCTGGCGATGACTCTTCCGGCAGGAAATACATAGCCGTTATTCTTGATTGCGGCATGAACGCGATTCCGCGACTCGCGTACAGCCGAATCCCCTAAACCGACGATTTCGAAAGATGGCAGACCTGGCAGAACGGATACTTCGATATCGACAAGAATGCCCTGAATACCATAAAGAGCACAAGATTTTATCTGGCTGAAACGTTTGGTTTCCATATCGACCTCCTTGACATAACAATCATATCAGCCGTCAAACGGTTAAGGGTCCGCTAATAAACGACAAATCCCGACAAAACAAGACTGCCGGTCCGATAAAACAATGCCGGACATTCATTTGCCGGCTCTAATGAATTCAGCCGGCCGTTCACTTGCCGGCCCGCCAGTTTATGTTTTAGTCCCGGTTCAACGGCTGCTTGCATTGCGCCGGCCGGCAATATCTGCGATAATGACGATAATAATCAAGGGGGATTCATCATGCGCTTGGGAATTGTCGGGTTGCCAAATGTCGGCAAAAGTACTTTATTTAATGCGATAACACGGGCAGGCGCCGCAGTGGCCAATTACCCGTTCTGCACCATTGATCCGAATGTCGGTTCGGTTGCCGTGCCGGATAAAAGGCTGGATCGGCTGGCCGAGTTATTTCATCCGGAAAAAGTCACGCCGGCGGTCATCGAGTTTGTCGATATTGCCGGATTGGTTAAGGGTGCCAGTAAGGGCGAAGGCCTGGGCAATAAATTCCTGGCCAATATTCGTGAGGTTGATGCCATCGTTCATGTTGTCCGTTGTTTCGATGACCCTAATGTCATTCACGTCGAAGGCCGGACCGACCCGGAACGCGACATTGAAACAGTCAATCTTGAACTGATTCTCTCCGATCTGGAATATATGGACCGCCGTTTGGACAAGACCCGCAAAATGGTCAAAGGCGGCGACAAAAAGTTCTTGTTTGAACTGGATGTTTTTGAACGAATCTATCAAGTCCTGGCCGAAGGAAAATCTGCCCGGACCGTTCCCCTGACGGAGGAAGAAAGGCTATGCCTTCATGATGTCTCGCTGCTTTCTTTGAAGCCCGTTTTATATGTCGCCAATATTGCGGAAGACGCTTTATCCGGTCCTGAACCGGAATATGTCAAGCCGGTGCGGACAATCGCGGCTGCCGAACAGGCTGAAGTGGTTCTGATCAGCGCCCGGATCGAGGAAGAAATCGCCACGCTTGATGAAGATGAACGGTGTCTGTTCCTGCAGGATCTGGGTCTGGAGGAGTCTGGTTTGGATAAAATTATCCACGCCGGTTATAAACTGCTCGGCCTGATGTCTTTCCTGACCGCCGGCCAGCCGGAGGTCCGCGCCTGGACTATTAAAAACGGCACAAAAGCCCCGCAAGCCGCTGGAAAAATACACTCGGACATTGAACGGGGCTTTATCCGGGCGGAGGTCGTGTCTTTTCAGGATCTTATGGCTTGCGGCAGTCACGCGGCAGCCCGTGAAAAAGGCATGATCCGTTCCGAAGGAAAAGAATATGTGATGCAGGACGGCGATGTTGTCCTCTTCCGCTTTAACGTCTGATATCGTCTGATATCGTTCACGCCAGGCGGATCCCGCGCTGGCCGAGCTCCTGGTTCAGCAGCTCGCGGATCCGCCCGGTCAGTTCGTCCAAACCCTGATTGTTTTCAATCACATAATCAGCCAAACCGGCATATTCTTCGCGCGTCATCTGCATGGCCATACGCCGGCGGGCTTCATTTTCATCCATGCCGCGGCCGCGCAGCCGTTCGAGGCGTATTGCGTCGTCGGCCCATATAACCCAGACTTGATCGCAAAGATCGAGGAAACCATGTTTTACGGGAATCGGTACATCCAGAACAACGGCGCGGACTTTTTTCTGCGCCAGTTTATCCACTTGTTCTTTCATCTGATTTAAAACATGACGATGGACAATGGCGCTAAGCTGATCCAAAGCCCGATGGTCTTTAAAAACCAAAGCCGCCATGGCCCGTCTGTCTAATGAACCCTGGCTATTAATCACCGCAGATCCAAATTGCCGAGTCAATTCCGGTATGGCCGCGCCGTCCGCGGCAGTAACCGCCCGCGACAGTTCATCCGCGTCGATCACCGGCAAACCGGCTTGCCTGCAAATATCGGCCGCGGTGCTTTTACCGCAGCCGATTCCTCCTGTTATGCCAATAATAAACATCATTGCCTCCCCGTAAATGCCTTATCCGTACTTTTATTTGCAATCCGCCCAGCAGAAACCCCGCCGGACATCGGCCAGCAGTGGTACGGACAAATCCATGGCATGCTCCATTTCGGCGCGCAAGAGTTCAGCTGCCTGATCGGCTTCCTGCTCGGGGCATTCGACGATCAGTTCATCATGAACCTGTAAAATCAAACGGGCGTTCAGATGCGCCGCCTTTAAAGCTGCGGCCGCCCGTACCATGGCAATTTTTATCAAATCAGCCGCCGTTCCTTGTACCGGCGTATTCATGGCGGCTCGTTCGCCGAATTGGCGGATACTGCGGTTAGCTGATTTTAATTCCGGCAGATAACGGCGGCGGCCGAATAAGGTTTCCACATAACCGCTGTCATAAGCTTGCTTGATCAAGCTATTCAGATAAGGACGGATATTGGGATAATGCTCCTCATATTCGACGATATAATGATGAGCCTGCCGCACGGTTACCCCCAGGTCTTTAGCCAGGCCAAAATCGCTGATGCCATAAACGATGCTGAAATTCATCGTTTTAGCAACTGACCGCATTTCTGAGGTTATTTCGCCGGCTGGCTTGTCAAAAATGCGGCATGCCGTGTTCGTATGAATGTCTTCGGCCTGGACAAATGCTTCCGTCATCGCCGGATCGCCCGATAAATGGGCCAGGAGCCGCAATTCGATCTGCGAGTAGTCCGCGTCCAGCAAGATGCAGCCGGGCGCGGCTACGAAAGCCCGGCGGATCTGCTGCCCTGCCGCCATGCGAATGGGTATGTTCTGTAAATTAGGTTCGGAGCTGCTTAACCGTCCGGTCGTCGTCAAGGTTTGGTTGAATGTCGTATGCACACGGCCGTCGGCCGGATCAACGACTTTCATCAGACCCTCGACATAGGTTGAACGCAGTTTAGCCAGCTGACGGTGTTCGATAATCAGCGGCACAGCCGGATGATCGCCGGCCAAACGCTCCAGTTCGTCAGAATCGGTTGAGAAGGTGCCGCCTGAACGTTTTTTCCCGGTTGTCAAATTTAAATGATGAAATAAAACTTCACTGAGCTGCTTCGGAGAATTGAGATTAAAGGACAGACCGCATAACCGATATATTTCTGCCTGCAGAGTTTCCTGGCGTGCGGACATTTCCACCGCCAAATTTTGCAGTACCGATAGATCAAGGGCAAATCCGTATTGTTCCATTTCGGCCAGAACTGCAGCTAAAGGAAATTCAACCGCGTCGGCCAGATAGGTTAAATGCCTTTCTGCCAGCATTTCCCGTTGTTTCAGCGCGATTTCACGCAATACCTGAAGGCGGACGGCTATCTGCCGGTCGCTATAGGCGTCATCTGCCGTTTTATCCGGCAGTTCCTGCTCCGGCGCGCCGGCCATTGCAAATAAGTCCTGCTGTCTGCCGGCGCCGTTCTCGGTATCGGCAGCTTCAGATCCGGAATTTGCTTCTTCCGGCATGCTTTTACCGGTAGTCTGCTGATACAGTCGGTTCAGATCCGGTCGGCCGTCCAATTGGTTTAATAAATATGATGATATCAGGACATCATGAACGCCTGATCTGAGTCCGGTAAGACCGGTCTGCCGTAAAAAACGTTTATAATCATAAAATACCGGTCGGCAGCCGGATTGTTGGACAACCTGCCAAAAGGCCGGCCAGACCGTAGTTTCGAGTTTTCTGACGCAATCCTGACCGGTCAGCCAGAAAACCGGACGACCTTCTTCCAGCCAAAAGGCCGGCCATTGTTCCCGGGCCGCCGCTAGATCTTGGCCGAGCTGCTCAAGATTGCCCGCTTCACAGGTCGGCCAGATGGTTTGATCCGTTCGGTTAATCGTCGAAAGCGAAAAATTAAAGCGGGCTAAAAATTTGTTAAAGCCCAGGCGATTGAATAATTCGGTCAGAGCGGCGGCATCCGGCGACCCTATGCGATAATCGTCGAGATTTTTGCTGACGGGAGCCGTCAGACAGATCGTTGCCAAATCTCGTGATATATAAGCCATATCACGTCCGGCGGTCAACTTTTGGCCGATACTGCCCTTTATCTGATTCAGCGCCGCATAAACGCCGTCCAAAGTACCATATTGCCGCAACAATTCGATAGCGCCCTTTTCTCCGATACCATGAACCCCGGGAATATTGTCGGACGGATCACCCATCAAAGCCTTCAAATCGATAATCTGTCCCGGCGAAAGCTGATAACGGCCGACGATAGCCGCCGGATCATAACGCTCGATATCGGTTTTCCCGGAACGGGTGACCGGTTGAAGGATGGTCACCCGCTCATTAGCCAATTGAAAACTGTCTTTATCACCGGTTACCAGATTGACAGGCATATAACCACTGCCCCAGGCTGCCAGACTGCCCAGAATATCGTCTGCTTCGAAGCCGGGGCACTCCAGGCAGCAAACGCCCAGCGACCGCAAAATATCCTTTAAAACAGGGATTTGTACTGCCAGGTCGTCCGGCATGGGCTTTCGGGTCGCCTTGTATGGCGTATAGGCCTGATGGCGGAAAGTCGGCTCCTTGCGATCAAAAGCGGCGACAATATGCGTCGGATGCAAATCATCGATAAAACGCCAGTACATATTGCAGAAAACAAACAGCGCTCCGGTAGGAAATCCATCGGGCGCCGTCAGGTTATGACGACCGTATATGCCATAAAAAGCCCGGTTGATCAGGCTGTTGCCATCCAGAAGTAGGAAATTTTGTTCCGACAAATCATCACGCTCCAATCAAAAGTGAGATCCAGGATACATCGGATGCTGCCATTTCCGTAAAAGTTTTACCGTAAAGACCTTCTTCGAGGCCGTTCAGCAATCCGGGCAACTCCGATGTTCCGATTATCTCAATTTTGATAGGTGTTTGGCAAGCATCCAGGGCGTGATGAAACTTTTCCAGGTAATCTGATGTCTGATCCTCCGGATAAGCGGCCAGTATGAGTACTTGATCAATGGTTCCGGAAAAAACCAGGACACGCAGCGAATCCGCTTTCTCCAGCAAACTGAAAGCTGCCCGGCCTTCCGGGCTGAGGTTTTTTGTACCGGGAGCGAAATAATCCTGTGTCGCAATATTTTCAATGCCAGTCATATCATCCCGGCCGCCGGCCGAAACCTCGGCCGCATTATCCGAATCTGTTACGATTTCCTCAATGCCGCCGGCCGACGTCGCCGCAGCCGGAGCTTGATCGACGGCTGTATCTGCGGTCGCTTTATTATTGTCTTCATAAAAACAGGCTACGGCGGGAATATCGGTCAGAGAGCCGGCAAAAACCTGCCAGCCGGCGGCGCTTGCCGCGGTTTTCTGATTGGCGGCCGCGTTGGCTGCCCGTTCATTGGTTGCATTCAGCTTGGAATCGGCAGCCGAATCGGCAAAAAATCCGACCGGCATGGTTCCTGTGATCAAATGCGCTTGAAAAAGCGGCAGACTAAAAACCAACAGGACGACGCAGCAAACGGCGCCTACAACTTCATACCAAAAAACCGGTCGGCGCCAAAGAACCGGTCGGCCGGCAGTAGCAGCCTGATTCGCCGCTTTGCCGTTTTTCAGCTCATAACGGATTCGGCGGTCCAGCGCAGACAGGCGCTCGCTTTCTTCTTCATTCAAACAGCCGGTCGGTGGCAGATGTTTTTGCCGCATTTCCAGCCATTGGCGTTGAAGCTCCAGCTTGTCGCGGCATTCAGGGCATTGCCGCAGATGCGATTCCATGGCAAAGCGGGCGGGTCCATCCAAATTCCCGTCCAGATAGTCGATAAGATATCCTTCTATATGAGGTCCTTGTTTTTTCAGCATGTCTGTGCCTCCTCTCTGCCGTCATTCCGTTTTACTTTTTAGACGACGGTTGACATCGGTTTGTTCCCTTTTACGCAGCCGAATCATCAACTGATTCCGGGCCCGGGACAACCGCGATTTGACCGTGCCTTCCGATATGCGGAATATCTCCGCCAATTCATGGTAACTGAGGCCTTCCAAGTCGCGCAGAACGATAATTTCACGTAAAGGCCGGGCCAGAGCGGCAATTTCCTCGCGGATCAAGCGCTGTGTTTCTGCCGATTCCGCTAGATCATCCGGCAGCGGCGCCTGGTCGGCAATCTGCATGACGACCGGATTGTTTTCGGTTTCCAGAGTTTCATCAAGAGAGTAAATCAGCGCCCGCCCGTTTTTTCGTTTATAATCCAGGCAGGTATTGACGGCTATACGATAAATCCAGGTATAAAAAGCGGACATGGAATGATAATCCCTGATCGACCGAAAAGCTTTAATAAACGTCTCCTGGGCGCAATCCTCGGCGTCCTGTCTGTTATCAAGAAAACTGAAGCAAACCCCATAAATGCGGGGTAGATAATGCTCCACAAAATAAGAAAAAGCGTCCGGATCACCGTTCCGGGCTAATTCCAACTGCTGCCGCTCCGGGTCTTCTGTCACGTCAATCCCCCTGGCCGGTTCCGGCTTTCAGGCCGGCGCCCCGGATCTGAATCAATCGGTTTATTATATCATGGACGATATCGGTTGTGCCGGTTAAGGCTTGATCTTTTTAGCCAGCGGCACAATCGCCAGGCCGGTCGCAATGCCGGCCAGACCCTGCAGCGTATTAAAAAACAAGGTGCCGA
>CAYRWC010000009.1:0-20759 GCA_964427795.1 uncultured Oscillospiraceae bacterium
TCCGGCCGCGCCGGGCGTTCTTCCCGAAGCGATCAGCCCGCGCGCCCGCGGCTTAGCCGGCCGCAGCGGCGCCGATCTGCGCCTGGCCGAGGGCAGCGGCCCGCAAGGCCGCGTCATCGAACGCGATGTCCGCAAACTGATCGATGAAGGGAAAATGGCGACAGCCGGCGCCGGCTCATATCCGGCCGAGCTGGCCGGAACCGGCATCGGCGGACGGATTACCTCGGCCGATGTTGCACATGCGGCCGCTCCTGCTCCTGTCGCCGCCGCTCCTGCCGCTGCTGCTCCTGCTGCTGCGGCGCCCGCAGCTGCCATGGCGGATGACGCTATGGAAAGCCGTACCGAAAAACATACCAACATCCGCAAAGTCATCGCCCGTTCCATGCAGGCGTCGCTGTCCAATATGGCTCAGCTGACCCTGAACACGACCTTTGACGCCACGGATATCCTCGCTCTGCGCAGCCGGCTCAAGAAAGCTGCCGAAAAAGGCCTGAACAGCGAACAGGGCTTCGCCCTGGCCGAAACGGTGCCGACGCTGAACGACATCATTCTGTATGCCGCGTCGCGGGTCCTGCTCCGCCATCCGTCCTGCAACGCTCACTATGACGATGAAAAAATGACCTTTTTCAAGCATGTCAACATGGGCGTCGCGGTCGATACGGCGCGCGGCTTGATGGTGCCGACCGTATTTAAGGCGGACAGCATGCCGCTGGCGGCTATGTCCCGCTCGGTCAAAGAATTGGCTTCGGCCTGCCAGAAGGGGACCATCAGTCCGGATGCCCTGAAGGGCGGCACATTTACCGTAACCAACCTCGGCACGCTGGACGTCGAGTCGTTCACGCCGGTTATCAATCCGCCGCAAACCTGCATCCTGGGCGTCTGCACCCTGATGACCCGCGTGCGGGAGAAAGATGGCGTCATTTCCACCTATCCGGCCATGGGCTTATCACTTACTTTCGATCACCGCGCAGTCGACGGCGCGCCGGCCGCCCGGTTCCTGAAAGATCTGAAGCTCGCTCTGGAGAATTTTTCATTGATGCTGATGCAATAAGGCCGACGCCGGCTCCCCGGAGCCGGCCTGCCAAGATAGCTTTACAAAAAATGGGAGGCTTAATCTATGTATGATCTGATTGTGCTCGGCGGCGGACCAGGCGGCTACCTGGCTGCCGAACGAGCCGGAGCTGCCGGTTTATCGACGCTGTTGATCGAAAAAAACAAGTTAGGCGGCGTCTGCCTGAACGAAGGCTGCATTCCTTCAAAAACATTGCTGAACAGCGCGAAAATTTATGATCACGCCCTGCATGGTCAAAAATACGGCGTCACGGCGGAACAGGTGAAGATCGACCAGGCGGCTGTCGTAGCCCGGAAAAACAAAGTGGTCCGCAACCTGGTCGCCGGTATCAAAGGACAGCTGAAAGCCGGCAAAGTGACGATCAAGGAAGGCTTCGGCCAGATCGTCGGCCGTGAAAACGGCGTGGTCAAAGTTTCTGTCAACGACGAAGTTTTTGAAGGCAGCCGTCTGCTGATCGCCACCGGTTCCGAGACCGTCGTACCGCCGATCCCCGGTGTCAAGGAAGGCTTGGCGGACGGAACGGTGCTGACCAACCGGGAGATCCTCGACCTGCAGGAAATTCCCGCGACACTGGCCGTTGTCGGCGGTGGTGTCATCGGACTGGAAATGGCCTGCTATTTCCAGACTTGCGGTTCTCAGGTCACGGTTATTGAAATGCTTGATCATATCGCCGGCGCTGCCGACCGTGAGATGTCGGCGGCTCTCCAGAAAATGTTCGAGAAACAGGGCATGGTTTTCCACCTCGGCTGCCAGGTCACCGGCATCGGCAACGGCCAGGTGACCTATACCGACAAGGGTGAGAGCAAACAGGCCGCTGCCGCGCGCACCTTGCTCAGCGTCGGCCGCCGTCCGGTAACCCGCGGCTACGGGCTGGAAAATCTGGGCGTGCTGCTTGAGCGCGGCCATATCGTGACCGACAGCCAAGGCCTCACGAATGTGCCGGGCGTCTATGCCGTCGGCGATGTCAACGGCGTCTGGATGCTGGCTCACGCAGCTTATCGGGAAGCCGAAGTCGCGATCAATAATATCCTCGGCCGCAAGGACCGGATGCGTTATCAGGCCATGCCGTCCGTTATTTATACGAATCCGGAAATGTCTTTTGTCGGCGAAACCGAAGAATCCTGCCGCGAAAAAGGCTTGAACTACAAGAAAGTGACGCTGCCGATGAACTACAGCGGCCGCTACATGGCTGAAAACGAAGGCGGCGAAGGCCTGATTAAAATGCTGATCGACAAGGACAGCGAGCGGATTTTGGGCTGCCATATGATCGGCAGCTATGCATCGGAAATCATTTTGGCCGCCGGATTCCTTGTGGAAACGGAGATGCGGCTGCAGGATATCAAGGAATTTGTCTTCCCTCATCCGACCGTCGGCGAAATCATCCGTGAAGCGGTGTTTCACGCCTGATCAATTCCTGTGAAGACAGCGGCGTTCCCGATACGGGACGCCAGCTACAGTGGAGGTATACAAGATCATGACCAAGCAATTATTTGTCAGCCCCGATGAAATCAGAAAACCAGGCTGGATTAAGTTCCAGGACATTCCGGTCAATCAGTACAACAAAACCATCAAGGACGAAACCGCTCAATTCGGCAAAGAAGATTTTTTGCGCATATACCGTGATATGCGGATCATCCGCGAATTCGAGACGATGCTCTACTCGATCAAAACCACCAACAGCTACAATGGTCTGGATTACAACAACCCCGGCCCGGCCCATCTTTCCATGGGTCAGGAAGCATCTTCGGTCGGTCAGGCTTATCTGCTGACCGCCGACGATTTCATCTTCGGTTCCCACCGCAGCCACGGCGAGATCCTGGCCAAAGGACTTTCCGCGATTCAGAAGCTTTCGGACGCCGAATTGACGGCGATCATGGAACAATTCCTGGGCGGCGCAACCTGGCGCGTAGTCGAGCAAGCCAACAAAGGCCAGAATCTTTCCGTTAAAGAACAGGCGGTCGATTTCCTCATTTACGGCGCCTTGTCGGAAATATTTGCCAAACAGACCGGCTTCCATAAAGGCCTCGGCGGTTCCATGCACGCATTCTTCCTGCCGTTCGGCATTTATCCGAACAACGCCATCGTCGGCGGCTCGGGCGATATTTCCGTCGGTGCCGCTTTGTACAAGAAAATCAACCGCAAACCCGGTATTGTCGTCTGCAATATCGGCGACGGTTCTCTGGGCTGCGGTCCTGTCTGGGAAGGCTTCATGCTTTCTGCGATGGATCAGTATCGCAAGCTGTGGGGCGACGACATGAAGGGCGGCCTGCCGCTGATCTTCAATATTATGAACAACCAATACGCCATGGGCGGCCAGACACGCGGCGAGACCATGGGCTATGATTTCCTGGCCCGCATCGGCGCCGGCATCAATCCGGACCAGATGCATGCCGAGCGTATCGACGGCTACAATCCGCTGGCTGTGATCGACGCCATGCGCAGAAAACAGGAAATTCTCAAACAAAAGCGCGGCCCGGTTCTCCTGGACACCCTGACCTACCGTTATTCCGGCCATTCGCCGTCCGACGCCGATTCCTACCGGACACAGGAAGAGAAGGAAGCCTGGCAGGAGCAAGATTCCATTAAAGCTTATCGCAATCAGATCGTTCTCGCCGGCGTAGCCGCAGACAGCGAATTTGAAGCCATCGACGAATTTGTCATTAAAACGATCACTCAGGCGGTCCGTCTGGCGATCGATCCGGCTCTTTCACCCCGCATGGATCTGAACAAAACGCCGGATGCCATTGAAAAAATCATGTTCTCCAACCAGCGTCAGGCCAAGATGGAAGACCGTCCCGCCGAAATGCTGCAAACCCGCGAAGAGAATCCCCGCGTCCAGCAGATCGCTCGCAAAGCCCGCTATGCTTATGACGAGCAAGGCAAACTGGTATCCAAGAATAAGGTGTTCCAGCTGCGCGACGGCATTTTCGAAGCCATTCTGGACAAATTCTATGAGGATCCCACATTGGTTGCCTACGGCGAAGAAAACCGCGATTGGGGCGGCGCTTTTGCCGTTTATCGCGGATTGACCGAAGCCGTGCCTTATCACCGCCTTTTCAACTCGCCGATTTCCGAAGGCGCGATTGTCGGCTCAGCCGTCGGTTACGCCATGAGCGGCGGCCGCGCCCTGGTAGAACTGATGTATTGCGACTTTATCGGCCGCGCCGGCGACGAAGTGTTCAACCAGCTGCCCAAATGGCAGTCCATGTCCGCCGGAATCCTCAAGATGCCGGTTGTCCTGCGCGTTTCCGTCGGTTCCAAATACGGCGCCCAGCATTCGCAGGATTGGTCGTCGCTTTGCACCCAGATTCCCGGCTTGAAGGTTGTTTATCCGGTTACGCCCTATGATGCCAAAGGTTTGATGACCGCGGCTCTGAATGGCACCGATCCGGTTATCTTCTTCGAAAGCCAGCGGATCTACGATATCGGCGAACAATTCCATGAAGGCGGCGTTCCGGCCGAGAGCTATGAAATCGCCATCGGCGAGCCGGATATCAAGAAGAGCGGTTCCGACCTGACCATCCTGACCATTGGTCCGACTCTGTATCGCGCGTTGGATGCCGCCAAGATCTTCGAAGAGAAGTACGGCATCAGCGTTGAGGTTATCGACGCCCGGTCAATGGTTCCGTTTAATTATGAGAAGGTCGTCGCTTCGGTGCGCAAGACCGGCAAGATCATCATCGCCAGCGACGCTTGCGAACGTGGTTCTTACCTTAAGGACATCGCCTGCAATATCAACGATCTGTGCTTCGACGATCTCGATGCGCCGGCTGCGGTTCTCGGATCCCGCAACTGGATCACTCCGGCTCATGAACTGGAAGATCATTTCTTCCCGCAGGCCGGCTGGTTTATTGACCTGTTCCACGAACGGATCCAGCCGATCGCCGGCTATGTCGCCAGCCAAAGCTTTACCGATGTCGAGCTGATGCGCCGCAGCCGTTTAGGCGTCTGATCATTAAAGAACACTGAACCTGTTTTCAATCGATTGAGGCTTCCATGTCGGTTTTTCAGCCGGCATGGAAGCCGAAAAAGTTTATTTCTGTTACAATAGAAAAAAAGAGGAGCGTTCACATGGATAAAACAGACGAGCAGCTTTTGCTGCAGCAGCTTAACGCCCCCGATAGCGTCCTGCGCCTGGAAGCGATCCGCCGGCTTAAAGCGTTATTGGACGCCGGCCGCCTGGTCCCATCGCCTGTTGGCCGGGATGTCAATAATCATATCCATACATCGTATTCATTTTCGCCTTATTCTCCGGCCAAGGCAGTTTGGATGGCTGCCCGGGCCGGTTTGTCAACTGCCGGCATTATGGATCATGATTCGATCGGCGGCGCGCGTGAGTTTATTGAAGCCGGCGAGATTATCGGCCTGCCGACGACAATCGGCGCCGAATGCCGGGCATCTTTCGCCGGAACATCCCTGAACGGCCGCCGAATCAACAATCCGGATCAATCGACGGTGGCCTATGTGGCGCTGCACGGCATTCCCCACAGCGAGATCGACGCGGTGGCCGATTTCTTTCGTCCCGTACAGGAAGCCCGCGGCCGGCGCAACCGGCTGATGACCGACAGGCTGAACCGGCTTTTGCAGCCGGCGGGCATCCGGCTCGACTATGATCAGGACATCGTTGCATTATCATTGGCCGACAAAGGCGGCGAGGTAACCGAAAGACATCTGCTCTTCGCTGTTGCCGGCAAACTGCTGGACCGGTTTGGCGCCGGCGGCCGCTTGGTTGAGTTTTTAACCGCCGTGCTGAATATGCCGGTCAGCGAAAAAGCGCAAGCCCAATTAAAGGATCCCGCCAATCCCCATATCGCTTATGATTTGCTGGGCGTGCTCAAGAGCAACCTGGTCGAGAAATTTTATCTGGACGCTGCCGACGAATGCCCGCCGATCGACGAACTGGCAGCATTTGCCCAAGAACATGGCATAATCCTGGCATACGCCTATCTTGGCGATGTGACGGCATCGCCGACCGGCGATAAAAAAGCCCAAAGCTTCGAAGACAGTTATCTGGATGAACTGTTTGCGGTTTTACATCAAGTCGGATTCAATGCCGTAACTTATATGCCTTCGCGAAACACCCGCGAACAACTGGTGCGGCTGCGCGGCTTATGTGAACAAAACGGCTTTTTCCAGATCAGCGGCGAAGATATCAATCAGCCCCGTCAGTCGTTTATTTGCACGGCCATGCGCGATCCGATGTTCGCCAACCTTTACGACGCGGCATGGGCTTTGATCGGTCATGAACGGCTGGCCAGCCGCAGCCTGGAACAAGGCTTGTTTTCCCCGGCGACCTGTCGGGAATGGCCGGATTTAAGCACCCGGATCGGTCATTTCCGGGATGCGGCGCTGACTTTATATGGAATAAAAGGATAAGAAAAATAACAGGGAGGATAAACCGATGATTACACCCGAACTGATCCGTCAAAATTACCAGGCCGCCGCAGCGCTGTACGCCCAATATGGTGTCGATACGGCTGCTGTTCTGGAGCAGATGAAAAAAATTCAGATATCCCTGCATTGCTGGCAGGGCGATGATGTCACCGGCCTGGAGTCCGTCGTCGGCGGCGTTTCCGGCGGCATCATGTCAACCGGCAATTACCCCGGAAAATCCAGAAACGGCGACGAGCTGCGCGCCGACATCGATAAGGCGATGAGTCTGCTGCCCGGCAAGCAGAGAGTAAACCTGCACGCCAGCTATGCCGAACTGGATGGTGAAGCCGTGGATCGCGACGCCTATGAAACCCGCCATTTCAGCCGCTGGATCGAATGGGCCAAAGCCCGCGGGCTGGCTATCGATTTCAATCCGACCTGCTTCGGGCATCCGATGGCGGCCGACAATCTGACATTATCCCATCCTGACGAAAAAATCCGCCGCTTCTGGATCGATCATTGCAAAGCCAGCCGCCGTATAGCCGCCGATATCGGCAAAGCGCTCGGCCAAGCCGTCGTCTGCAACATCTGGATACCCGACGGCATGAAAGACATGCCGGCGGACCGGACCCTTTACCGCCGCTTGCTGCGTGATTCGCTGGATGAAATCCTGGCGGTCGAATATCCGGCCGAAGTGCTCGTTGACGCGGTGGAATGCAAATTGTTCGGCGTCGGCGTCGAGAGCTACACCGTCGGCTCGCATGAATTCTATATGGGATATCTGGCACACGCCCATGCGCTCGGTCATAAGAATTTGATTTTGACTCTGGATATGGGTCATTTTCATCCGACCGAAACCATTGCCGACAAAATTTCCGCATTGCTGCTTTTTACGCCGCAGCTGCTGGTTCATGTCAGCCGCGGGATCAAATGGGACAGCGATCATGTCGTTATTTCCGACGAAAATGTCCAGGATGTCATGCGCGAAATCAAACGGGCCAACGCTTTTAATCGGGTTTACCTGGCAACCGATTTCTTCGACGGCAGCATCAACCGCATCGCGGCTTGGGTCATTGGCATCCGGGCAACGCAAAAGGCTGTCCTGGCGGCGCTGTTGGAACCGACTGCCTTATTGCAGGATACCGAAAGGAAAAACCGGTATTCCGATCGCCTTGCGCTGATGGAAGAATCCAGAACCATGCCTTTCGCGGCGGTTTGGAACCAATTCTGTCTTGATGAGGGCGTTCCGGCCGGCAGCGATTACCTGGAGTCCATTCATCAGTATGAGGATCAGGTTTTATCGCATCGGTGCTGATCAGCCATAAACCGATCTGTATGCTTTACGCCGGCCGGACGGCGGTCTACCGGTAAAAACGGCCTTCGGGGCCCGATAAACAAGAGGTGCTTCATGATGACCCATGAATTTTTCACGCAAAATAAGACGCGTCTGGCCGATTTTGTCCGGATGTCGCAGTGTGCCGGCAGCCGTTCGGATTTTGTTCAGGGCGGCGGCGGCAATACATCCTGCAAACTGGATAAACAGTTGATGGCTATCAAGGCTTCCGGGTTCAGACTGGACCAGATCGCGGAGAATCAAGCTTATGCGGTTTTGGATTATCAGCTGCTGCGGGATTTTTACCAAAAAACCGATCCGGCCGGCCTGGCCGATGTGGAAAAGGAAGGATCGGCACAAGCCAAATCCGCGATAAAGACAATTGAAGGTTTGCCGCAGCTGCGTCCTTCTGTGGAAGCCGGCTTCCATTCATTGCTGGATACTTATGTGCTTCATACCCACCCCGTGTATGCCAATCTGGCCGCCTGTTCCGCCGAAGGGCCGGCTCTGGCGGCGGAAGTGCTTGCCGATATGCCCGCCGGGTTTGTCAGCGTTCCTTATATCAATCCGGGCGCGCAGCTGACCTTCGCTATCGACCAGGCCAGAAAACAGGCGGCCGCCGTTCAAGGGAAACTGCCTGCTCTGATTTTGATGCAAAATCATGGCCTGATTGTTACCGCCGATGATATCGAAACCTGCCTGGCCTGGCATGAAGAAGCCAATCGGCGTATCGCCGCGGCTTATGGGGTAAGCAGCCTGGATTGGCCGACTGTCGGCCTGAAGACCGCATCGCCTGCCGAATCGGGCACGGAAGCCTGGTGCTCGGCAACCGGCTGGCTGCATGACCGGCTGCTGGATACGGCTTGGGATCTGGACTTTTTTACAGGCCAGCCGCTCTATCCGGATCAGCTCGTATTTCTCGGCGGCCAGGTCGGTATCGCCGAAAAGGGCAGCCTGGCTCAATATCTGGCGGAGAAGAAACCTTTGCCGGACAAATGTACGTTGTTCCGGGAGACCGGCGAGGTTTATTATCAATGCGGACTCGGCGAAGCCAAGACCCTGGAAGAGACGCTATGCGCGATCCTTTTCATCGTCGGGACGATCCGCCGGGCCGGTATGACGGTCTGCACCATGAGCGAAGCCGGCCGCAGCTTTATCAACGGCTGGGAAAGTGAAAAATACAGAAAGAATTTAGCCGCAAAATAGAAGGAGGTGCCACCATGGCAGAAGCCAGACAACTATTGGCATTTGATTTCGGCGCGTCGAGCGGTCGGGCAATTCTGGGCCGTTATGACGGCAATCGGATCGAACTGGAGGAAATACACCGTTTTTCCAATGATCCGGTTCAGGTTGGCGACACCCTGTTCTGGGATGTCCTGCGCTTGTTTCATGAAATCAAGCAAGGATTGATTAAAGTAAAGGCTCACGGGCCGGTCGACAGCCTGGGGATCGATACCTGGGGCGTCGATTTCGGTTTGATCGACAGCCGGGGCTATCTGCTGGAAAATCCGGTCCACTATCGCGATACGCGGACTCAGGGCGTGATGGAAGAAGTCTTTAAAATCATTCCCAAAGAAGAGCTGTACCAGCGCACCGGCACACAATTCATGAATTTCAACACCTTGTTCCAGCTTTATGCTTTGAAACAGCAAAGGCCCGAGTTGCTCGAACGGGCCAGCCGCTTGCTGTTGATGCCGGATTTATTCCTCTATCTCCTGACCGGCAGGAAGCAGGCCGAGTTTACCATTGCCTCTACGGGACAAATGATCAACCCGCGTACCGGCGACTGGGATTATGAATTGCTGTGCCGTTTGGAATTGCCGGTAGGCATTCTTTGCCCGGTGGTCAATCCCGGAACGATGGCCAGCCCGATATCGCCTGCCATCTGCAGCGAACTGGGCATCAAGCCGATTCCGGCCGTCGCCGTGACCTCTCATGATACGGCGTCGGCCGTAGTAGCCGTTCCGGCCGCGCAGGATGATTTTGTCTATATCAGCAGCGGCACCTGGTCCTTGATGGGAATCGAAAGCCCGGTTCCTTTGATCAATGAGAAGACTTTCGGTTTTAATTTCACAAATGAAGGCGGTTATAACCGGACGACACGTTTCCTGAAGAATATCATGGGCTTGTGGCTGATCCAGGAATCCCGCCGCCAGTGGATCCGCGAAGGCGCTGAAGTCAGCTATGCCGATCTGGAGCGTGAAGCTCTGGCCTGTGCTCCGTTCAAATGCCTGATCGATCCCGATGACAACAGCCTGGCAACACCGGGCGATATGCCGGAACGCATCCGTGTCTTGTGCCGCAAGTCAGGCCAGCCGGTTCCGGAAAGCCGCGGCGAAGTCGTCCGCTGCATTTACGAGAGCCTGGCTTTAAAATATCGGATTACCAAAGATCAAATCGAATCGGTAACCGGAAAGCATTATCCGGCTTTGCATATTGTCGGAGGCGGAACCAAAGACGGGCTGCTTTCGCAATTTACGGCTAATGCCACCGGCAGCGCGGTTATTGCCGGACCGATCGAAGCGACAGCCTTAGGCAATATGGCTGTCCAGCTGCTGGCTCAAGGCGTTCTGCACAATCTGGCCGAAGCCCGGCAGGTTATTGCTCATTCATTCGATCTGAAGCACTATCAGCCGCAGGATCAGGAAGCCTGGCAGAATGCTCTGCAGCGTTACCGCCAGCTGTATCCCGTTTTAAAGTAATAAAAATACCGGCGGGGGGGCCGCCGGTATCAAAAGGAGGGGGTTATGAATTTAGGGGGTGCTTCTTTGAAGCAACTTCAGATTAACAAGAATTTGTATCATTATCATGGTCGATTCGTTAATAAAATGTTAATCTATAACGGAAAATAGATAAGGGCGGTTAAAAGTTTTGAAACTTGAAGGACGGGTTTTTAAAGCGAATTTAATGCTGCGGGAGTATACGGTCAGCATTCCGGATTCCGGCGAGCGGTTCACGGCTCGTCTGGAACGGTGTTTGGTCATGCTCTGCCATCAGTTGGAAATGCCGATTCCACTTTGGCTGGAAAAAAACACACATGAATTTGCCCGTTTTCATCAAACTTTGTTTTTTGCCGACCAATTTACCGAACCGATCTATTTTGACCGATTCCAAATCCATTGGATCGAATAAAGTCAATAAGTCGAGCCAGGATCACAGATGAATGGCATTGACAGACTCCGGCGGGAAAACGGAGATCATTCAGGAGGTTGAACCATGCCCGATGATTGGCAAGCGGATTTGCCGAATGCAGAAGATTTTCATAATAAAGACCATTATACGATGGAAGAGCTTATTACCATTATGGCATTTTTGCGCAGTGACCGGGGGTGTCCCTGGGACCGGGCCCAAACGCATGACAGCATCCGGAAGAACCTGCTGGAAGAAGCATACGAAACGATCGACGCGATTGAAAGCGGCAAGCCGGAGCGGATATGCGATGAATTGGGCGACGTGCTGATGCAGGTTGTATTTCATGCGCAAATGGCCCGGGAAGCCGGTTCATTTACTTTTTCGGATGTTATCGACGGCATCTGCCGGAAACTGATATCCCGCCATACCCATATTTTCGGTCAGGATCATGCTGCGACGCCGGAAGAAGTCATCGACAATTGGGAAAAGAACAAACGGCAGGAAAAAGGGCTGCGCAGCCAATCCCAGGTTCTGACGGATGTTCCGCGTACTCTGCCGGCTTTGCAGCGCAGTTATAAAATCCAGCAAAAAGCGGCTCAGACGGGATTCGACTGGGACGACGCCGCGGGCCCGCGGGGAAAAATCGACGAGGAACTCGGAGAGATCGAAGAATGTGTGCAAAATTGCCGGAACGCGACGGAAGACGGCGTCATGTCTTCCGAGGAAGCCGGCCGTCTGATTGCCGGCGAAGTAGGCGATCTTCTGTTCGCCGCCGTCAACTACGCGCGCCATTTGCATGTACAGCCGGAGATGGCCTTAAACCGGGCGAACGATAAATTTATCCGACGTTTTACCGCGATTGAGCAGTTGGCACAGCAGCGGTCTTTGAATTTGGAAGCAATGCCGTTGGCCGAACTGGATTTGCTCTGGGATGAAGTCAAACGGCAGGAAAGGTCAGGTACACAGAATGCGACTTGATAAATTCCTAAAGGTTTCGCGAGTGATAAAACGCCGAACCGTCGCTAATGAGGTTTGCTCATCCGGGCGGGTTCAGCTGAATGGCCGTCCGGCCAAACCGGGCGCCGAAGTGAAACCGGGAGATATTCTGGATATCGGTTTTGGCTCGGGCAATTCGCGTATTCGCATCCTGGCAATCAAAGAAACGGTACGCAAAGAAGAGGCTGCCGATCTGTATGAAATCCTGGAGGCAGGCGACGCGCTTAAACCCTGAACATAATGCAGATCCTGTTTCCGCTTGTTTGCGGCGGCGATCCGAAAACGGCCGCCAATTTGAAAAAAGTGTTACAGGAATATTACACAGCGATTAAATTGACCAAGCAACAGGTAAAAAAACCGGCAGATGATTGTCGGTTCTTTTTTATTATTCTAAAATATAGCTGTTATGATCATGATGCCGGCCGGCGCTATAAACGCAGGCGGCGAGAGGAAGCGAAAAAATGGAAGCGGTACGCAGAAGGACAACAAAACCGATAAACAGCGGCCGGATCCTGATCCGGATTATCCTGGGCATGTTTTTAGTTTTTGCCGTTGCGTCGGCGATCGCCATTTATTTCGACCAAGAAGCGCAGATGGTCCGGATCAATCAAAAAGCCGCGACGCTGTCAAGCGAATGGGATGAAGCTAATGCCGAGCTGGCCGATCTGCGCGAATTACAGAATCTGGCTGATTCCGACGCATATGTCGAGCGTATTGCCCGTGATCAACTGGGCATGGTTCGTCCCAACGAGATTATTTTTGACGATTAACAACAAAAAATTGATATATACATTGCTTGACCCTCTTGCATTTATGATATAATCCTGACTTTTTGCGGCAAAAAATGAATAGGAGCCGAAGAGCGCTGCACGCCAGCGCTTTGCGGCTCTTCTTAAAATGTTGGAGGTTGCACGGCAGTCACTCTGTTTTTTATACGGCGATATCTTATCGAATGTCGCCGCGCTTGCGCAACCGCCAAATAACCGCGAGATTCGATGCTTTTCTGCGCGAATTGCAGAATTCGGCTGATTCCGAAGCCTATATCGAGTGTATTGCCCGTGATCAGCTGGGTGTGGTTCGTTCCGGCGAAATTATTTCTGACAATTTATAGCTACAATTTGATATATACATTGCCTAGTGAACCTATGTTTATGATATAATCAACCTATCCAATCTGCTTGCTGATTCTTCAATGTTTGAATAGGAGGTATTTGTGCAGTTGATATACCAGGAAAGCCTGATTTTGCGATGATACCCGCAATTCTATCAGATAAGCCAACCGGTAAATAATCATCCGTTTTCAGGTTTTCATTTATCCGATGAATTTTAAGCAAGCGCGGCATTCTATTTTTATTCTTTTATTCCAGACACCAGGCAAAAAAACAAAAGAGGAGGAATTATCTCATGAAGAACAAACGATTTATGAAAGCTCTATCCATCGTTCTTATGCTTACCCTTTCAATCGGACTCATAACCGCTTGCAATCCTCAAACAACATCGACAACCGGACAAACAAGCCAGGAGACAACCAAAGCGCCGACAACAACAGAAACCGCGCCAAAATCAACGGCTCCCCTCGTTGTCGGGTATTCGACATTCAGCGAGAAATTCAGCCCGTTTTTTGCCGATACAGCTTATGACCAGGATGTAGCTGATATGACATCGGTTCCTCTGCTGACCACAGACCGTACAGGCGCTATCGTGTACAATGCCATCGACGGTGAGAAAATCAAGTATAATGGGACCGAATATACTTATAAGGGTATTGCCAACGTCAAAGTCGATTATGATGAGACGGCGGACAAGACCGTTTATACCTGGACCATCCGTGATGATATCAAATTCAGCGACGGCGAGAAGCTGACCGCCGATGATATAATCTTCTCATATTATGTATACGCGGATGCCACCTATAATGGTTCCGTAACGCTTTATTCCGTACCGATCGTCGGTTTGAAAGACTACCGTACCCAGACGACCAGCGCGGTTTATGACAAATACAGCGCCCGCTTTGACAAGATCATGGAAAAAGGTGAAAAATACAAGCTGGCTTCGGGTGACGAATGGACTCAGGAACAACAGGATTCAGCTTGGACTATGGTTAAGGAAGCCTGGATCGCCGACGTGCAGGCGATCGTCGATTATGTCAACGCCAAATATGCCAGCTCCGCCCAAGAGAAAACCGGCTTTACGGCTGATGAGATTGCCGCCGACGACGGCCTCAAAATCATGTTCGGCATGGTCATGTGGGGCTACGGCACTGTAAAAGATAAGATTTTGACGGCCCCGTCCGGAAAAACCTGGGACTTATCAAAAAAAGAATATCCGACCATCGAAGATTACTATAATGAAGCTTATGCGGCTTATGAGGGCGACGCCGCCGCTTACTGGAAAGTTGAAGCGGCCGACGATGATTCGGTCCTCGACGCCGCCAAAAACGCGTTTATCCTGAAATGGGGCCCGCTTGACGCAGAGATGGGCAGCAAAGGCATACCCAATATTGAGGGCATCAAGAAAATCAGCGATACGGAGGTTCAGGTAACGGTCGCCGGTTTTGACGCGACGGCCATCTACAACCTGGGCATCTCTGTTTCGCCGCTTCATTATTATGGCGATAAAGCCAAATATGATTACGCCAATAATAAATTTGGTTTCGACCGCGGCGATCTCTCGTCGATTAAAGCAAAAACGACAACACCGATGGGCGCCGGTCCGTATAAATTCATTAAATTCGAAAATAAAGTCGTTTATTTCGAAGCCAATGAGTATTATTACGAAGGCGAACCCTTAACGAAGAATTTACAGTTTAAGGAAACAAACGACAACGATAAGATTTCCGGCGTCGGTACCGGCACCATCGATCTGACGGATCCGTCCTTCAGCACGGCGGCGGTCGAGGAGATCTGCAGTTATAACAGCAATGGCAAAACAACAGGCGACAAGTTGGTGACGACCACGGTCGACAACCTGGGCTACGGCTATGTCGGCATCAACGCGGATACCGTCAATGTCGGCGGCGTAGCCGACTCCGATGCCAGCAAACAGCTGCGCAAAGGCATCGCCACGATTCTGGCCGTTTATCGCGATCTGGCGGTCGACAGTTATTACGGCGAGCGGGCTTCGGTTATCAATTATCCGATATCCAGCACCTCTTGGGCCGCGCCGCAGAAAACCGACGACGGATACAAGGTTGCGTTTTCCACCACGGTCGACGGCAAGGATATCTACACTTCCGGTATGGATGCCGATGCCAAATACAAAGCGGCATTGACGGCGGCGATCGACTATTTCGTGGCGGCCGGATATACCTATGACAAGGCGTCCGGCAAACTGACCGCGGCTCCCGACGGCGCCAAACTGGAATATGAAGTGATTATTCCCGGCGAAGGCAGCGGCGACCATCCGTCCTTCATGCTGCTGACCAAAGCCAAGGAAGCTATGGCGACCATCGGCTTCAACCTGATTATCAACGATCCGTCCGATTCTAATGAACTCTGGGACAAAATCGACGCCGGCACGCAGGAATTGTGGTGCGCCGCCTGGGGCGCGACGATCGACCCCGATATGTATCAGATTTACTATTCGGGCAATATTGTCGGCAAACCCGGTTCATCGGAATCCAACCATTACCACATCGCCGATACGCAACTGGATCAGCTGATCATGGACGCCAGAAGCAGCGCCGACCAGGCTTACCGCAAAGCCACCTATAAGGCCTGCCTGGACATCATCATCGACTGGGCTGTTGAAATTCCGGTGTATCAGCGTCAGAATTGCTTCCTCTTCAGCAAGGTCCGCATTAATATGGATACCGTGACCCCGGACATCACGACCTTCTGGGATTGGCAGAATGATATTGAAAAATTGCAGATGAACTGATCGGCATCGGTTGATAACAGGGCGCGGGGCTGTCTTTATGGCAGCTCCGCGCCTCTGGTTAACACTTGCCTGATAGAAATTTTGAGTTGTTAGGAAAGAACACATGCGTAAGTATATTGTAAAAAGGCTGCTTTTGAGCATTGTCATTCTGTTTTTTGTAGCCTTGATCATCTACACCATCATGCGATGCATTCCCACGTCGTATGTCGAGGCGATAGCCCGCGAACGGGCCAATCTACCCGGTTCGAAGAGCTATAAGGAATGGCTGGCTCAACTGAATCAAATTTATGGGATGGACAGCAGTATACCGGAGGGCTTTATCCGTTGGCTCGGCAATGCCGTCCGCGGCGATTTCGGCGACAGCTGGCGCTTTAATGTGCCGGTCACTGAAAAATTCTCCGAAGTCATTTGGTATTCTTTTGTCTTAGGGCTGATTTCGTTTATATTAGAAATCGTGATTTCGATACCGTTAGGCATCTTGTCGGCGCGCAAGCAGTATTCCCGAACGGATTATACCATTACCGTGGTAGCTCTGCTGGGCATATCCCTGCCGACTTTCTTTTTCGCGACGATCTTAAAACTGGTCTTCTCCATTAAGCTGGGCTGGTTTGATTTATATGGCATTGTCGGCCGTTATTATGAACAGCTGGACGCTTTCGGAAAAATTATGGATATGGCTAAGCATATGGTCTTGCCAATCGCTACGCTGGTCATTATCAGCATTGGTTCGCTGATGCGGTTTACCCGCACCAATATGCTCGAAGTCCTGAGTTCCGATTATATCCGTACCGCCCGGGCCAAAGGCTTGTCGGAAAACAAAGTCATCAACTATCATGCTTTCCGCAACACGCTGATACCGATTGTAACAATCGTCGGCGGTACGCTGCCCGGCTTGTTTTCCGGCGCGCTGATCACCGAAACGCTTTTTCAGATTCCCGGCATTGGGTATACCTCTTACCTGGCGATGACGACGGGCGATATTCCCTTTTCCATGTTTTATCTGGTTTTTCTGGCTGCGCTGACGCTCCTGGGCACTTTGATCTCGGATATTTTATACGCCGTGGTCGACCCCCGCGTCAGAGTAAGCTAAAGAAGGAGGATCAGATGAGCAATCAAGACGACATGAATCATAAAACATATGTGAAAGAGGACGCGGACCGGCATATCAGCGGATCCCAATCGCTCGACGACGAGCAGCGGATCAAGGTTCTTTCGCCGTCCATGCTTGTTCTCAAGCGGTTTATCCGCAATAAATTGGCTGTTACCGGTGTTATTTGCATCGGGCTGATGTTTATCTTTTCTTTCGTCGGCGGTTGGATCATGCCTTACGGTGAAAGCCAGGTTTTCACCGAATACAGGGATATGTCCAAGGATTATGCCAGTGTCACCGTCAACACGGAGTTCCGATACACCGAGGCGGACGGAAAAAGTTTCCCGGCCGCGGCGCGTGCCAAATTTGTCAAGGCAATCAATGACAAAACCTTGATATTTGAGTCGCAAGGCCAGTCCTATACCTGTGAAAATCAGGGCGGCGATTTTTATCTGATATCCAGCCTGATTGAAATCGCCACCGCGCTGCGCACCGGCAAGACCTATGACATATCCGCGGTTGGCGGGCAAACGATCAACGACGATTTCAAGACGCAGTTCCAAAAAGCGCTTGAAGCCGGCAGCGCCTCGTTTGAATTTAATGGGAAAACCTATACGGTTGTCAGTAATAAAAAGCTATATTCGGCCAATATCAGCGAGACGATCGCTCTGGCGACGAAAAATGTCTTTGATTATGCCAGCAGCGAAACGAAGGCCTCCTTCGAATTTCAATATCAAGCCGAATATGCCTTGAATCAGAAGCAAAAGCAGTTTTCTGTTGCGGGACAAGATTATCAGATAGACATCGTCGACGATTCGGCTGAAATCAGCCTGATTAGCGGGAGCGAAAAAACATATTATGCCACGCTGTCCAATTATATCGTCCAGGCGGCATATTCGGATGTGTTTCTAACACCGGATTTTCTGAATGTTGTCAAACAGGCGATCGATACCGATCAGACATCGTTTAACTATGCCGTCGACAATAATGAAGTTGAATTTACAATTACCCGCAATAATGAACGCTGGACCATCCGGAAGATCGACGCCACGCTGGTTATCAAATCATACGAATATCCTTCGTCGTTCCATCCTCTGGGAACGGACGACAACGGCATGGATATTATCACGCGCATGATGTTTGGCGGCCGGATATCCTTGATGATCGGTTTCATCGTTGTTTTTATCGAAACCTTTATCGGTATTATTCTCGGCGGCATCGCCGGTTATTTCGGCAAATGGATCGATAATCTGCTGATGCGTCTGGTCGATATTTTCAACTGCATTCCGTCTCTGCCGTTGATCATCATCATCGGCGCGATCATGGACTCGCTGAAGGTTGATCCCCAGGTGCGTATGGTTTATCTGATGTTGATCCTCGGCTTACTGGGCTGGCCGAGCATTGCCAGACTGGTGCGCGGACAGATTCTTTCCCTGCGCGAACAGGAATTCATGGTGGCCGCCGAGGCAACCGGATTGTCGGTATATCGGAAAATATTCCGCCATCTGATTCCGAATGTTGTTCCGCAGCTGATCGTTGTGGCCACGATGAGCCTGGGCAGTACGATCCTGACCGAATCGGTGCTGAGCTTCCTCGGCTTGGGCGTGAAATTTCCTTTTGCATCGTGGGGCAATATCATCAATGCGGTCAGCAATGTACATGTTATGACAAATTACTGGTTTGTTTGGATCCCGGCAGGCTTTTGCATCTTGATTACGGTGCTTGGCTTCAATTTTATCGGCGACGGCCTGCGCGATGCTTTTGATCCAAAAATGAGACGATAAGGAAGGGCACTGTGGCAAACGGATTATTAAGAAAAAAGAAAATCAAAAGCGCCAATTATCTTTCGGTGAAACAGTCGCGGCTGATTACACGCCATAACCGGAGAATCATGCGCGAACTGGAAAAACGGAACAACCGCAAGAATGTTCCGGAATCGGAATATTTGACGACGATGAAGAACCCGGCCAATGTCGTGGAGTTCGACAATTTGCACACGTATTTTTTTACGGATACCGGGACGGTCAAGGCTGTCGACGGCGTTACCTTTGACATTCCGGCCGGCAAAACAATCGGCGTCGTCGGCGAAAGCGGCTGCGGCAAGTCGGTCATGAGCCTGTCGCTGATGCAGATCGTGCAACGCCCGCAGGGACAGATCGTCGAGGGCGCTATTCGCTTCAATACAGGCGACAAGGCTTATGACATCGCTAAAATGCCTTCGGAAAAAATGCAGGAAATCCGCGGCAATAAAGTGTCGATGATCTTTCAGGAACCGATGACCAGCCTGAATCCTGTTTTCCGGATCGGCACGCAAGTCGATGAGGTTATCAAACTGCATAATCCGCAAATGAATAAAACGGAAGTAAAAGCGCGGACGATCGAGATACTGGAAATGGTCAGCATTGCCAACAGCGAAGGCGTCTACCGGATGTATCCGCATGAATTGTCCGGCGGCATGCGGCAGAGAATCATGATTGCCATGGCCCTGGCCTGCAATCCGCGCCTGATTATTGCCGACGAGCCGACAACCGCTTTGGATGTGACCATCCAGGCCCAGATCCTGGACCTTCTGCGCAATCTGAAAACGAGAATCAACAGCAGCATTATGTTGATTACCCATGATTTGGGCGTTATTGCCGAGATGGCCGATTATGTCGTCGTCATGTATGCCGGCCGCGTTGTCGAACAAGGAACCGTCCAGGAGGTTTTTAAGAACCCCAGTCATCCGTATACCATAGGTTTGATGGCCTCCAAACCGGCAGTCAATAAAAAAGTCGACCGGCTGTACAGCATACCGGGCAAAGTGCCAAATCCGATCAATATGCCGAATTATTGTTATTTTAAAGACCGCTGCGAGAAAAGCTTTGAGCGCTGCGAAGGTGAATATCCCCGGAAAGTCAAGCGATCATCGACGCATTTCGTCAGTTGCTATCTTTACGAAGATATCCGGGAGGAGGAGCTGAAATATCGTGAACAGCGCAAATATCAAAATCCAAAATGAATATGAGCCGCTCGTCCATCAAGACGAGAATATTCTCGAGGTTAACTGCCTGAAAAAGTATTTTCCGATCAAGGATGGCGTTCTGCAGCATGTTGCCGGCTATGTCAAGGCTGTAGACGGCATTTCCTTCAATATTAAACGCGGCACCACCATGGGTCTGGTCGGCGAATCCGGCTGCGGCAAGACAACGGTCGGCCGCACGATTTTACGGCTGACGGATAAATCGGGCGGCCAGGTGCTCTTTAACGGATCAGAGATACATGATTTGAACAGGAAAGACTTAAGGACTTTGCGCCCGAAAATGCAGATTATTTTTCAGGATCCCTATTCCAGCTTGTCGCCGCGTCTGCCGATCGGCGAGATTATCGGCGAGGCGGTACGGGAACACGGCATCGTTCCGCCAAAGGAATATGATGATCATATCGATCGGATTATGAGCAGCTGCGGCTTGCAGCCTTATCACAAAGACCGGTATCCCCATGAATTTTCCGGCGGGCAGCGGCAGCGGATATGCATAGCCCGCGCCCTAGCGCTGAATCCGGAGTTCGTTGTATGCGACGAGCCGGTGTCGGCGTTGGATGTATCGATTCAGGCTCAGATAATCAACTTGCTCAAGGATTTACAGGAACAGTATAACCTGACTTATTTGTTCATCTCGCACGACTTGTCGGTTGTCGAGCATATCTCCGATACAATCGGCGTTATGTATCTGGGCAATCTGGTTGAATACGGCGGCAAGAACGCTATCTTTGCCAGGCCGCTGCATCCCTATACCAAAGCACTGTTCAGCGCCATACCGGTTCCTGATCCCGATGCCCGGATGAACCGGATTGTCCTGGAGGGCAGCATTCCGTCTCCCGCCAATCCGCCTTCGGGCTGCAAG
>CAYRWC010000010.1:0-19989 GCA_964427795.1 uncultured Oscillospiraceae bacterium
ATAAATGGAAGGTTCACCGGAAAATCCCAGTGAATTCAGATTGGCTGTTTTGATTGACGCCGATAATATCTCTTATCAGAATATCCGCGGCATGATGGAAGAAATTGCCCGTTACGGCAATCCGACCATCAAACGGATTTACGGAGACTGGACCCGGCCTAATTTATCAGGCTGGAAGAACATCCTGCTTGATTATGCCATTACGCCGATCCAGCAATTTGGCTATACAACCGGTAAAAACGCCACGGACTCGGCCATGATCATCGACGCCATGGATATTCTCTATTCCGAACGCGCCGACGGATTTTGCCTGGTTTCCAGCGACAGCGACTTTACGCGGCTGGCTACACGCCTGCGTGAAGCAGGCATGACGGTTTACGGCATCGGCGAACAAAAAACGCCCAACGCGTTTATTGCGGCGTGCGATCGCTTCATCTATCTGGAAATTCTCGGAGAAACAGCTCATGAAGAAACCGAAGCGGCGGATTTGTCGGCTGTTGAAACACCTGAGCAAAAACCAGCCAAGCAGCCGGCTCAACCCAAGAAGAAAACCATCAAGAAGATCGGGACGGAAGTCATTAAGCTTATTTCTTCCACCATCAGTGATCTTGAAGATGAAAACGGCTGGGCTTATCTCGGCGAAGTCGGCAGTCTGCTCTTGAAAAAACAACCGTCTTTTGACTCCCGTAATTACGGTTTTGAAAAACTGACGCCTATGATCAAGTCGATGGGCATTTATGAAATCGATGTCCGGGAAACCGGCCATTCGTCATCAAAACATATTTATATCCGCATCAAAGCCAAAGCCGGCGCCGTATAGGGTAAATGAAAAGAGGAGCCTTCATCTTCTGACGACTCCTCTCTCCTTAGCCGGATTTTCTTCATCCGCTGGTAATCATTTTTCTTGTCCCGGTGCGGCCCGGCATGATTCATAGGCGCAAGATATGCCCTGGACCTCACTTGACTGGTCAACGGCTGCCCGGAGCGGCTTTTCTTTTGATGTTTCGACATATTTTTCACACCCTTTCAGCTGATATGAGTCATGATTCAGTGATCGTGCTTGATCAGCCTGTTGATCATACGTCGTTCAGAACGATCATGTCAAGATGTCTTGTAACTGATATTACATCGTGCTATAGTGATTTCGTTGTGTAACCAGTATTACATCATAACCAATTCACCACACTAAAGGAGTCGGCCGCATGAAGAAGAAAGTCATTTCCAATATCGTCTTGATCGGGCTGGTCAGTCTTTTTATCGATATGAGCACGGAAATGGTTTATCCGCTGGTTCCCCTTTTTCTCACCGCAACGCTCGGCGCGTCGCCGGCCATTGTCGGCGTTATCGAAGGTATAGCCGAAAGCATTGCATCGCTGCTTAAAGTATTCAGCGGTTATATCGGCGATGTCTATCATCATAAAAAGCGACTTGTATTCGCCGGTTATTCAGCGTCGGTCATATATAAATTATTTCTGATTTTGGCAACCTCCTGGGTCGGCGTTCTTATTGCCCGGATTATCGACCGAACCGGAAAAGGCATCCGCACTGCTCCCCGCGACGCGCTGGTCGCCCAGTCGAACGGCGGGAAAAAGCTGGGCCATTCATTTGGTCTCCATAAAATGCTCGATATGGCCGGTTCAGCCATAGGCGCACTGCTGGCTTTCGTTTTTGTAGCGACCAATTTCGGATATCAAAAGGCTTTCCTGATCTCCATCATCCCGGCCATTATCGGCATTCTCATCATTCCGGCGATTCGAGAAAGCGATAAACAAACCGCCGCCGCAGAAAAATTATCTTTAAAAGGCCTGAAACTTGACCGCAAATTGAAATTATATCTGGTGACCATCTTTATTTTTTGTCTCGGTAATTCATCTAATACATTCTTGCTGCTCAAAGCTCAGGAGCGTGGTTTCACTTCATCGCAGGTTATTTTGCTTTATCTGATTTTTAATTTAACCGCTTCTGTGCTGTCCATTCCCGCCGGCAAATTGTCCGATAAATTCGGCAGAAGCAGAATCCTTGTTCCCGGCTATCTGATTTATGGTCTTGTTTATCTCGGTTTTGCCGGTATCACGTCCCAACCGGGCATCATATTTCTGTTTATCGCCTACGGCGTCTACACAGCGTTCATCAGCGGCGCCGAACGGGCGTTCATCGCCGAATCGGCTCCGGCAAACCTGAAAGGAACCATTCTCGGGCTATATGGCATGCTGCAGGGAATCGGTCTTCTCTTTTCATCGATTTTAGCCGGCCTGATGTGGGATCACATTAATTCCAACGCGCCATTCTGGTTTGGCGGTATTCTCGGACTTATATCCGCGATGATGGTCGAATATGTCATCGGCAGGAAGTCCTTGCGTCCGACTCAGCAAAGCTGACCGGTCATGCTTGCATGATGTTTATCGCTTCAATAATTTCAATCAAATCGGTATGGGATCCGCAATCCGTCGTGATAATCCACAACATACTCAAAGAAATCGCCGCAGTCCCGCAGAAGCCGCGCCTGTAATGGTGAACGGCTGTGAACCAGACATCTCGACCCCGCCGCGGCCGGCACTATACCGGTCAAAACAACGCCCCGATCGTCAGTGGCTGCTTTGACTTCTTTCTCAAATACGGTCTGCCTGTGGGCTTCCGCTTCGTCTCCGGCAAGGATAAAACCGCAGCGGGTCTTATAACGCTGAAAATAATCAGCCCAACGCGCTGCCACAGCCAGATTGTCCGCCGGATCGGGTGCCAGAAAGTTTGCGATGTGCATGCCGAAAAAACCGGCTTTCAACCCTTCAGGTATGACCGGCCTGGTTCGGTTCCACTCGATCCAGTCATCGGTCCGATCTACTGCGATCAATCCGGCATCCATGAAATAACGGTCCGGCAGCAGGCCTTCCCAGGTAAGCGCATGATAGGGTGTCGAAATATAGCGGATGCCATAATCACGCAAAACCAGAGCGGCGCAATTTTTACTGTACCGGAAAGCCGGCGGCACAAAGCTGTTGATTTCCGTTTTCGGACAGATGCCGTTCTGTCTGAGAATGGTGAAAAAAGCGTCCAGATGCCGGCGCATGACAGCTTCTTCCCGGATCGGCCCAAATTCCGCGCGGGAAAACGGTTTGCCGGGAGCCTCCCAGAATTCGTGATTAAGACCGTGAACAGCCAGACTGAACTTCCCGCTATTGAATAATTCGATGATTTCTTGTTCGCGATCGATGCGGAATTGCGAGGAATCCCACCGGTCCCAGTCGCTGTTGCTGTGCGCAACGGTACGCAGAAGATTTGTCCGGTCCCATTCTCCGACAACAAAAGCGATCTGCGGCCGAATGCCCAGTCGTTCGGCAAAGACATACAACGCATAATAATCTTCATAACAATGCATCCGTTGAATGCCGGATCGATACGGACCATTGATTTTACTGTCGTCATACCCGCTTTTCCAGCCCACATCGTCGATGACAATATAATTGCTTTTCGGGATACAGACGTCCCTGGCGCAGGCTCGGGGATGAACCGGATCCAATACCACATTCATATTCATTGTTCGATGGGTATCATGATTTGCACATGACAGCGATCTGCTTTTTCATTCCATTCAAGATATTTTTCGACGGTCGGCAAATCCCGCTGCCGGTATCCACTTTGAGGCAGCATCACATCATAAATCTGTTTCCAGCTCCGGCTTAAAAGGCCGTCGGCGATGGATCCTCCGACATCAAAAACCAGCCAGGCGGATTTAGGGCAGGTGTAATGGTCAAAACCCGGAATCTCATGTGCCGGATATTCAAATCCGCACAAGTAATCGTTGTTGCCCTCATCATCAAAGCCAAAACATAAGCCCAGAGAAACGGCATCATAGCCGGCAATTGCCTGCATTTGCTCCATACTGCCGTCAGTTTTAACCGTACGCCAGGTTCCGCCAGCATCCGGTGTTCTGCGTCGTATGCCAAAGACATGAAAAGAATCTTTTTGAATCAAGTCGTATTTCATATCATCAACTCCTATATCCGGTTATGTTTCAAAGCCTTCAAAATTATTCCGCCAATCAGATACCCAGGCAACAGAATATCCGGCTTTACGGGCTACTCTCTGCGAAGCGATATGGCTGGCTTTCGTGCTATAATTCGGGACATCGCCGCGGTTCAGGATGTCAAAAGTCAAACGATTGACCAAGTAAGCGGCTAATCCACAATGCCGGTATTCCGGCAAAATGTCTATGCCGATCTGCCAGAATCCGGAACAAGGCTTGCATCCGCCCGCCACGCCAGCAACCTTATCGCCCGCCCTTGCGATCATCGCCAGCTCGGTTTGATAAGGGTGGCTGGTGTCATAAATTAAAGCCTCGTCGAAGCCTTTTAGCTGCAGCAAATTTACGATTCTGTCCCGTTCAAACCGTTCGTATGTAAAATTATCCGGCGGCAAAAGCGGTTTTATAACGTCAAGATCAGGCAGATAATGCAGCCAAAGCCCTCTGATGAAAGGCAAGGCAAATATCGTATCCCGGTCCTTGCCCTGCATTTGCTTTTTCGCAATCGCCAATCGCTCAGGCGTTGCCGACACCACGATCGACCGACCCATGGTCACGATCTCAAAATAGCGGTCTTTTCTTGGAAACGGCCGGCGTCCGGGATTTTCCTTAGCTTCGGTAAAAATGACGCGGTCTTGATCACCGTTTAAGTCATCCGGCGAACAATTTAATTCAACAGCGAGCTGGGTCTGCACTTGATGCAGCATTTCCTGCTGTGTCATCGGCTTATGATGAAAGATCCGGCGCGCAACTGTCGGAAAGCCAGATCCAGTTCTTCTTTGGTGTTCATGACAATGGGACCACCCCACGCGATCGGTTCATGCAGCGCCTTACCGGAAAAAAAGATGATGCGCGACGCTTCCGATTCCGGCGCTAGAACGGCAATTTGATCCCCTTCGCCAAAGAGTACGGCTGTCTTTTCAGGGATATGCCGTCCTTGCACAACTGCATCGCCGATGATGGTAAAAAGAAAAGCTGTTTCGTCCGTTTTTGTATCCAGCGTAAACAAGGTGCCGGACGCCAGAGCTACATCCAGCAGCGTCGCCTGGATATGCTTAGGCCGGGCTCCGACAGCATTGCCGTAACAACCGGCGATGACATGCACCAGAGCGCCGCCCGACTGCACGGCAGGTATCATTTCCTGCGTGATTTCATAATAAGCGGGCGGCGACATCTTTTCGGATTTGGGCAGATTCAGCCATAATTGAAAGCCCAGCATTCGATCCGCGGGTTTCGGCATCTCCTGATGCATGATGCCGCTGCCGGCCGTCATCCATTGACTTTGGCCGGACAAAATAGAACCCTTATTACCCAGACTGTCCTGATGTTCGATATCCCCTTCAATCAAATAAGTAATCGTTTCAATTCCCCGATGGGGATGCATCGGAAAGCCCTTGATATAGTCCTCAGGATCAGTTGTATCAAATGAATCGAGCATGAGGAAAGGATCGAAATCATATACATCGTCATGGCCCAGCACACGAACCAAATGGACGCCGGCGCCGTCGATTGTTTGAACACCCCGCACGGTTTTTGCGATTTTACGTTGCATATCTGCGTCCTCCTGTGTCCGCCCATAACCGCCCGTATTCGCGATTATATGGCGTAATTGATAAAATCCTTCCGGTACATTTCATAATCGACCGACGACTGCAACTCACCGATCTGGTTTTTCCATGAATCCTTATTTATCTTGATTTTTTTGAAACCAAGCTGCTCATAAACATGCTGGGCTCTTGTATTATTCAGATTCGTATCGAGAATAATTTTCACATATCCCATTTCTGAAAATAATGAAGATATGAGCATGCTGAGCACTATTTTCCCCAATCCCTTATTTTGCTTTGTAAAGTCGCAGATTTTAATGCCTATTTCAGCAGTACCTGAACCTTTGTTGCGATAATTCATTTCCCCTGCCGGTACGCCGTCCAGCTCGATCATTAAACGTCTGGACACGCCATCGGTGTCACTTTTCAAACTATCCGCAATATCCTCGGTTTTTTCGCCGATTCCGTTGGGGAAACCGGCGTGAGCCATAATCGTTCCATCATTCCACCACGCAGCCAATTGTCCGGCATCGCCGGCTTCCGCGTTTCTGATCGTTATGTTTTGATAAGTCAAATACATATTTCGGCCTTCATTCTAATCGTCAATCCTGTTCATATTATACTATGATATCTTTACAGTATCTGCCCATTTCATAAACTGTTCCCGAGACGATGTGAAGTGTTGGGTTTCGCATGCGAAGGTGACCACCCAATAAGCATCGCTTCCTTTAAACACCACCGCCATATATGAAATATCTTTTCCGTTCAGGTGTTGGCTATAAATAAAATACGGCCGGCTTTCACTGCCCTCGATAGTCGTATCCAGCTCGTTATTAGCGATGATGCACTCGGCATATTCTCTCAAAGAAATATCTGCGGCGACATCGTTTTGCTCGAGAAGCTGAGTTTCTTCCTTCATGCTCACGACGATATACTGCGAGGAAATATAGGCCGCGGTTTGTGAAACCACTTCCTTCTCCGTAAAATCCTGCGTCAGTGTAATCGTCATGCCGGCTTTGGAAAATTCCTGCGGTTTTGAAGCCGTCTGATCGGCAAACCAGGTTCTGCTCAAAGCGCTGAATCGGAAAGCAACAATAACAATGATGATCGTAACCACGGTAAGTGTCGGTTTATTGACTCTAAATTGTTTCAATTGATATTGACTCATCGTATAACTACCGGCATTGTTTTCGTCATGCCGATAGCTGTCAATTAAGAAGGATACGCTATGCAGCAGCAAGCGCTTACAACGAAAAGAAAAAAATATCGCCATCATCACGCTGCCAAGCTCAACGGCAATAAAAATAATAAATATTGCCATATCAGATTCGTTGAATTGACCGATATCTCTTCCGCCGGTCAATGCCACCGTGACGGCAATCCAGATAAATAAAGACAGCAAAAACACGCCTGTGATAATCATATTGCGGAGATAGCTTTTCCGGAAATTCATTCCTTCATCGGTCGTCTTCAAAGTTTTGATCAAAATCACCGGTCCTCCGATATCAAGAAGAACCTTTTGCATCAATTTCTTATATTCTTTAGTGTTATGATCCATTGCTCTTAATTCATTTACAATTTCCGGATTTGAATCAAAAAAAGGTATTGTCATGTTTGCATGTCCCTCCTCCGATACCATAAAATCCGCCGCGCCTGCCGCCGTATAAATTAATGATTAATTAAGATCATGGATAGAAAGTCATTGATTAGTTCTATTTTTCATTTTACCATAAAAAAAAGAAGTCGATCATAAAAAATCGACTTCTAAAATTGAGAAACGATAAATGATCAGCCGCCATACAGGCGTTTTGCTTCCCGGAGACTCTCTTCCGGGGGGAGCAGCGGAGAATACTCCAACCCGCAGGATCCGGTATAGCCGGCTTTGTCCACGGCCGCAAAAACGACCTGATAATCGCTTTCGCCGTACTGAAGTTCATGTCGTCCGGGATGTCCGGCGCTGTGCAAGTGAGCGATACAGTCCAGATTCTTGGTGATATTGGGAATCAGATTGCCTTCCATCACCTGCTGATGGTAAATATCATAGACCACCTTGACCAAAGGATGACCGACTTCGCGAACAATCTCAAAACCTTCCACAGCAGACCAGAGATAGTACCCCCGATGATCGACCAAGGTATTAAGCGGTTCAATCATAATCGTCACGCCGCTGTCTTCCAGAATGGGCTTTGCTGCGCGCAGCGCCGCCACGATGCTCTCGTGCTGTTGAGCGCGGGGCGCTCCGGTATCCTGACCCACCTGGGTTATCAACCGTTTTGCTCCGGCCTTATTCGCCGCGGCGCAGCTCTCCCGCAAACCGGCCAGCCATTGACTGCGGCATGCCGGATCGGTCATACGGAATTCGGTCGTGCACATGCTTAACAATTCAACGCCGCTTTCCGCACAGGCGTTTTTGACGGCTTCCAAATCAAGGTTTTTCCAGTCATAGGTTTCGATGGCGTCAAATCCAAGGTCTTTTACTTTGTAAATAGCGGATACAAAATCCGTATGATGAAAAAAACAAGGAATCGGAACACATAGCCTCATGGATATTCATCCTTTCATAAATGCTGTCGTCAGAAATAAATGACCTGTCCGTTTTCCATCGAGCGATTAGCGGCGAACCCCAGCTTCAGCGTTTTGAGCGCGTCGTTATAAGGGGAACGGATTCCGGAAGGATCACCCGTTTTAACCGCGACGATAAACGCGCGGTCCAGCAAGTATGTCTGATCGACCTGACGCTTCACATCGCGGGTTTCAACGGCGGTGCGCAGAATCAAATTGTTGCGTAAACGATAATCGATCACCATATCGTCCAAGGTAATAACAAACCCGCTGTTGGAACTGACATTCTTGGAATAACAGCCGCTGACCAGCGTAGCCGTCACCTGATTGGCGAAACGGATCACCGCGGTGGAATGATCATCGGTGTCGTATTCCGGCGAGGCGTCCACGCCGGGTTTTACGATCCCGCGGGAGCATGTGGCATAAATTGAAAGAGGTTCTCCATAGAGATAACGCAGACCGTCCAGCAGATGAATGTTTTGTTCAACCAGCTGTCCCCCGCAGGTTGACTTCTTCTGCCACCACCAAACGCCGGGAATTCCCCCGACCCATGCGCCGTATACCAGTCCGCCGGCTTTATGCTTCGGCAGCTCCGCTTTGATGATTTCCATCAAATCCAGATAACGGTCCTGAAAACCGACGGAAGTAATCAGTTTCTTTTCTTCCACACGGCGGGCAATCGCCTCAGCCTGTGCTATGTCGATGGTCATCGGTTTTTCGACGATAAAGGGCAGTCCCTTATCGATTGCCGTTTCTTCCACGCCGTCATGAGCCGTCGGTTCGATGCAAATAATGACCGCGTCCAGAGATGTTTTGCCCTCATTCGCATATAATTCCCGGTGATCTTTATAAATGCGGGTGCATCCGAATTGTTTGGCGGCCGCCAAACGCCGTTCTTCCACCGGATCCGCCACTGCAACGACTTCAACATCCTTCATCTGCTCAAAAGAATGCATATGAGATCCGGCTCTGCCGCCGCAGCCAATAAGTCCCAAACGAATTTTTTCCATAAAACATCCAGCCTTTCTACGATAATCGGGTTTACTTTTACCCACGCCTCGATATAATTATATTGATGCAAAATCGCATAATCAATGACAATATATTGAAAAACTATAAGGATGTTGATCATGTTTGCAGAAATTAATCAAGAATACCTGAGTACGGACATTCCCTGCCGCCTGCCCTTTGTTGTATGCTCGATCGGAAGAAGCCCGAAACAGGGCATGATCAACCGGCCTAACGGCTTTATTGATCATCATGTCATCTGGGTGACTAAAGGAGAGGCCTTATTTCGTGTTGCCGGCCAATCCAGAGTACTTTTGCGGGGAGAAGGTTTATTCTGCCGCCGGAGCGTTCCACACAGTTATGAACGCACCGGGCAGGAATTTGCTTCTCTTTGGATCACTTTTCTGGGCGGAGAAGGCGTACTGGATTATTATCAAATAAAGGATTCATTTTTCTTCCGGGTTTCGCCGCTGCTCGCCTCCTCCACTGCTGAACTGAACCGGCTGTGCACGGGCGGCAGCACGGTCGTATCCCGTTCAGCTGCCGGTTACAACTGGCTGACTGAATGGCTGAGTGATGAGTTTATGCCGGCGTCCCCGCCGGCATCAACCGTACAGCAATATCTGGAAGATCATTTTGCCGAACCGGTCACTTTAGCGGAAATCGGCAGACAGGTCCACATGGACCGATATTCGCTTTGCCGGTATTTCACACAGAGCCAAGGCGTCACGGTTATGGAACAATTGAAGCAAATCCGGATTGCCAAGGCCAAGCAATTTTTACGGTATACCTCTTGTTCCATCGAAGAGGTCGGGCGCATGTGCGGTTATAACAGCGCCAGCTACTTCGGCAAATTGTTCCGCGAAGAAACAGGCCGTTCACCATACGAGTACCGGATACAGCATAATTGCTGACTGAAAGGAGTTCTCATGACCGAAGAAGAAATCCGCCGCCGCCGCATGCACGGGCTTTATCTATCAAGGCAATGCCATGATCTTGTGGCGCTGGCACATGAATTGCTTGGCATGCATTGCTGGTTTCACCGAAATGTAGTATTCTCGGCAATTATTCGCGGTGCTGATTTACAAGGCTGGAAAACGGCGTTAACGAAAACGTGGGTCCACCACGCGCTCCACGGCGTGGCTTATGAGGATTTGCCGGATTTGTTGACGCTTCACGCCAGAGTCGATCCCCTAAGCGATTTTGAATGTGAGATCATACATTATATGGAGGACGGCGTATTCTCCCGCGCCGAGTTTCGGCGGATATTTGCCGGACAGTATGACGAGCAGTTCATCGAGCGGACGTTCAGCCCATGGGGCGGCATATTTGTGGATTTGGCACAACGGGGACTCATCGCGTTTCGGGATATGACCAGCCGCGACTTTGACCTTATCAGCGCCGAGCCGACCCGAACGAAGGACGATGTGCTGCCGGAGCTGCTGCGCCGGTATTTTACCGTATACGGCCCAGCAACCCTTGCCGATGCGGCTTGGTTTTTGGGGCTCTGGAAAGACGATGCTAAAAAATTGTCCACCCTGCCTCTCGACGACTTGAATTGTTTTTCATTGAACAAAAAGACATACTATTATCTTGATAATTCCGATACCGCCGATATACCCGAAATCACCCTGCTGTCCGGTTTTGATCCTCTGATTGTGTCGTATGTCGACCGAAGCGCGGTCTTGCCGCCGGAATACAAGAGCAAAGTCATTATGAAATCGGGCATTTGCTTGCCGACAGTTGCCGTGAACGGGCGTGTTGCGGGTATTTGGAACATTAAAAAGAATGAACCCGCGCTTGAGTTATTTACCAAACAACCCAAGCGAATCGAGCATGCTGCTTTCGAATTGGTGGATTCTATGTGCCGGCGGGCAAAACAATATATTTGAAATGATACAGGAGTAGAATTATGTTAGCAAAAATGGGATTTCAATTATCAAGCATCACCCCGTATCTTGACACCCCGGAGCGATTGCGCCATTCGTTCCATAGACTGGCGGAGATAGGATACCGCGATGTACAGTTACAAGGCGTGCCAATGGAAATTCAAGATGATTATATTGCAAAGTCACTGGCAGATGCAGGGCTAAATTGCGTAGCCACACAGGAAGATTACCCATTCGGTTTCGGCGCAAATCCAGAACGCGCGATAGCCAGAGCGGTACGTTGCGGTGCCAGATACCTTTGCTGTGCGCTCATTCCGCGTGAAGCCGACACACCGCAGAAGCTGCAGCAATTCTCAGAAAAACTGAGCCGTATTGTGGAAAAGGTGCAGGCAGCGGGATTGATTTTTACATTTCATCCTATATCGCCAGATTTCCGCGATATGGACGGGCAGCCTGTCTTTGAGCGCCTAATGGAGTCTCTGCCCTATGATATACAACTGACCTTTTGCGTCAATTCAGCGTTTAGCGCTGGGGTCGATCCGATGTCGATTTTTACAAAATACGCGGGGCGCATGGATTTGGTTCATTTTAAAGACGACGCGCCAATGCCGGATGGGGGCAAGCACCTTATGCCTCTCGGTCAGGGCACGCATGATTGGGCACCTATCCTCCAAGCCTGCAATCGAACAGATGTTAAATATATTTTTGCGGAGCAGGAACGCTGGCTCAAAGATGCTTTCGACTGCGCAAAAGACAGCTTTGAGTATCTTACCCGCCTTGGTTTATGAACGAATGGTTATACTTGGGTACTCCCTATAAATAAAACTAAACAACCTGGAAAACGCTGTAACTAAAAGCCTGTGGAATAATCAGCTGCTGCAAAGATGGCGGTTTTTGGGAAAGAGGGACCAAATCGCGAAAACCTGAACGAAAACGAGCAGTAATCCAGTAGCTTGTCACCAAATTGCATATCGTATATATTATTAACATTATAGGTAGGGGGGGTTATACATAATGGATTTCTTCAACGACATCGGTCCATTCATTCTGGCAGTCATTGCCGTCATTATCAACGGCATTCCACAGCTGCTGTACGCCGAAGCCCGGGGCTTTGCGCTAAAGCCAGCCGGATTTGCCTATCTCGTGGGCGCGTTTGGCAACATGTTCACCGGCTCGGTAACACCGATTTCGGCACAGGCCGAGACGATCACCGTTGCGAGTATCAAAAAAAATCTCCAAAACAACACCAGCTCCATTCTGCTGGCCGCAGTACTTATGGTAACGCTGGGTCTCTTCGGCGGCGTGACCAAAATCGCCGATTTTGCCGGTGTAACTATTTTATCCGGCATGATGAGCGGTGTCGGTCTGATTCTTGCCGGTGTCGCATGGGACATGTTCGGTCAGGAAAGACGGACCACGCTCATCTCGATCGTGACGGCCATCGCGGCATATGCAATCTTCCTCAACGATCCCAACAAGGTTGTTTTGACGATCTTCATCTCGGTCGTGGTATCCACCGCCGACTATCTGTTCCTGCAGAAGAGGCGCGTCAAACTGTCGGCCGTGATTGAAGAAGGCCGCGACCAGCTGCAGATGAGCAACGAATGGCGCTTCTGGAAAAAAGAATATTGGCAGGACTTCAAGGTCATCAAGCCAACGATCAACCTGACGGTTATCCTGGGTGCGCTCAGCCTGATGATGCTGAATATCGGCGCCAACATCTCCTTCGGCGGCATTACGGCCAGCATCGCCGGCATGAAACAGAATTTTGACGATTTGTCGATCATCAATTCCCTGGCTGATGTCCCCAGCGCCATCTTTGGCGGCCCGCCAATCGAAGCGATCATCTCCGGTACCGCAGGCGCGCCCTGGCCCGTCCTCTGCGGCATCGTCTTCATGTTCGCCATTGGTATCATGGTGCTTGTCGGTCTAGTTGGCCGGCTGGGCAAATATCTGCCCTCGCAGAGTATTGCCGGATTCCTGCTGGTCATTGGCTTCGCACTGACCTTCGCGCCAAATCTCAGCACGGTGTCCCAATCAGACCAGCCCATGAGCGGCTACATAGCCCTCGGCGTGACGGCATGGTCCAAAAATCCTTTCCTCGGCATGCTGGTCGGCGTGACTGTCCGCTATCTTGGCGCATATGTCGGACTGGGCTAAGGAGGAAATGTGATGAAAAACCAATGGCCAGAAATACTAAAGCTCCATCTTGGTCCTGAATATGAGATCTCGCTGGCGCTCACGGATCTTGGCAACGAGTTCTATATCTATTCATTTGATATGACCGGTGAAGCTGAATGGAACCGGGAAGCTGCCAAACAATTGACGTTGAAATTGGCAGAATATGATTTCTACTCGTTTGTCACCGTGCAGACCAAATCGTCCGGATTGACACAGATGGTCGCCAGCTCATACAAGAGCTATCTCGAGCTTCGCAAGAGCCCCAAAGGCTTCATGAAGGATCCCAAGCACGTTGTCGTGAAGTCCATCACAACGGAAGACCAGCAGGAACTCTGGATCGGCAAAGAAAAATACGAGCAGTTCCAGGGCAAAAAACTCTGCTTTATCGATGATGTCGTATCGACCGGCGGTACTATTGACGCCGTTCTGGCCATGGCGAAGGAAATCGGCTTCGAGATTTCCGTTATCGCCTGCGTGCTGACCGAAGGTGAAAAGCGGACCGAGTACAAAGGCATTCCTCTGATTTCGCTCGATCATCTTCCCCTGCCGGGCTTCATTGACCGCGCCTGATCATGGGGGCTTGGACATCCTGGTAATGCTTGAATAATGGGATACGGTGAAAGCCGCATCCCATTATTTTTTTGATCGCCGGTTTATCCGTTGTTCTTTTTGGTCAGGTCATTGGTATCGATCGTGTGGCGAAAGACCACAACGGATGTTCACATTCCAATTCACGCTTGCCAAGATCAAAATCAAAGGTATTAAGCTGCATGTCCTGCTGACTGCCCTGACTGATATCCAAAACAATAGGCACTACTACTTCCAGAAGCCTTCCTTCTTGGGCAATGGCATCGTCACGACCAGTGACCGCACATCATTTGGCGATATTGCCGGGATTACCAAAGAACCGAGGCTAAATGAGCGGTAAAATATTTCTAATCACCGGCACCGCCGGTAATCTGGCCGGTACAGGAAACATCCTGGCTCTATGCCTGAAGCACAGGATCAAGAAATTAATCTACATCAGTTCCACCAGCGTCATTCCCGAGTTGCCCGGCAGTCAGCCGATCGTCAATGTATTGACTTTATAAGGTTGATGGCGAAGCCCTCTGTCAAAAGAACGTGGGACAAGACACGCCATGTATTCCATGTGTTCCTTAATTGTTTTTTCTTATACTGCCCCATTTGCCAAGCGCTTTTCCGGTCCAGGCAAAATAGGATTGACAGGTTGTGTGAACCGGCGCAATAGCTTGGATTCGTTCTTCGATGCTCTTGCTTGTATCACATAGTATTTCATCCGCAAGCACATTGCGGATTTTGCACAGCAATACCTCGCCGTCATCCAGTGATATGGACCTCTCAACCTCAAGTTCAAATACCCACGGACTTTTTACAAGAACGGGCACATCAAGAATCTGACCTTTTTCAGTTTCAAGCGGGAGTTGTTTGTCACCGTCAAAACCTTCCTTGTTGCCTAAATAATCGGCTGCGGCTAGTATTTCTTCAGTGACAAGGTTAGCAGAAAACACCTTTGTGGCTGAAATGCGTTGTTTTGTCAGCTTGTCTCCGCCTATACAGGCCATCACGCCCAGTTCGGTATCCCAGCAATACGAGAACCAGCAGAATAACCCGAAATTCGGCGTTTTATCCTCTTTATAAGTCCCATAAAGAAACATCGTTTGTGGGCAAAAATCATTGGAAACAGGAATTGATTTCTTCATATCGGTTCTCCTCTCTTAAACTCAATTCATATGATACCTTTGTCGTCAATAAAATGTTGATAATTTCATCCTGGTTCTTTTATGAAAACTCCGGATGAATTCGACTGTTTTACTTTCATCTTTTTCCAAAATGGAATAAACAGGATGATTGCCGCCAGCATCGCATTGAAATCAGCAATTGGCGTAGCCCATACAATGCCGTTGACACCCAGGAGAGCGTTCATGATAAACATAAACGGAATATCCAGCCCGCCTTTACGCAGCAGAGACAGAATCAGGGGCTGCACTTTTTGGCCGACTGACTGGAATAAAGTGATGATCATCATGGTCACAGATATGCACGGGCCGGTGATACAGATAATACGCTGGAAAAGCTGACCATATTCTACTGTCAGCGGATCATCAATAAAGGCCTTTACAATAGGCTCTGCACAAGTAAGCAGGAATGCAGCGCTCGCCAGTGCTACGACCAGACTGTACAAAAATGTTGTTTTCACAGCAGTCATCATGCGCTTATAATTTTTAGCAGAATAGTTATATCCAATGAGCGGCAGAACGCCCTGTGACATACCTGTAGCAATGGCAAAGGCCAGCATATCCACTTTCTTGGCAATACCGATACCGGCAACAGCTTCGTTACAGTATGATACCATCAGTCTGTTCAATACGATATTTGATAATACCCCCATAATGTTCATCATACAGCTTGGCAATCCTACCAGCAGCACTTCATAGGGAATACGCGTTTTGAGGGTATAGTACTTCGGATTCAGTGTAATAACGGTGTTCTTGCGCTTACCTAAAATCAGGATAACAAAATAGAATGTCGCTATTAAATTGGAAAGCATGGTTGCCATTGCGGCGCCGGCAATTTCCAAGCCAAATACCGAAATAAAAATCGGGTCGAGAATGATATTCAAAACACCACCCAGCGCCATACCAAAGCTGGCTTGTTTGGAGTAACCCTCCGAACGCACAAGATGGGCAAAGAGTGCATTTAAGACTGTAGGCACCGCGCCGATTGTGATCGTCCAGAAAACATACTGATAGCAGAATTCATAAGTGTCCGCGTTTGCGCCGACAGCAGGCAGGACGAGCGACTTGAAAATCATCAATACGACGCCGTAAAGAAAAGAAACCGCGATGGCTGTCCAGATGCTGAACGCAGCAACCTTTTTCGCTTTTTCGCGGTCGCCGGCACCAAGGCATCTGGAAATCAGACTGGATCCGCCAATACCGAACAGATTGGCCATACCTGTTAAAAAAATGAATAGAGGCATACACAAAGAAGTCGCAGCTACCTGGTTCGGATCACCCACTTGCCCGATAAAGAAAGTATCTGCCATATTGTAAATCACCGTGATCAACTGGCTGATGACTGTGGGAACCACAAGCGAAATAACTGCTTTTTTTACGGGTGTTCTTGTAAAAAGTTCGGTGTTATCTGTCTTCATTCTGTTCCTTTTTTACGTTTTGCAGGCCGTCCGCGATACATTGAATGGCCATCTGATAACTCTCATTTTTGTCGGCAGGAAAATGTGAAAAGCCGCCTAATTCCTCATGAGCAACAAAGCCGTGCATCATGCTGCGCAAAATTCTCTGCCAGTGTATCTGTTCCACTTTGCTTAATCCGTAGCCGGAAAGCACCTGTAAAATTGGTTCGGTAATCTGACCTGCCGCTCTTTCCAACACTTTATTCTTCGATTTTTGCAGACTCATAATCACACGATACAATTCGTTATGGTCTTTGGCAAAAGCGCGATAGGCGGCTGCGATAGCAAATAAGGCATCGTTCTTTTCTTTGCCCTCGATGGCCTGTGTTTCACTTGCTACCATTTGCGATACCGCCGCAAGACCTACCTCCGTAAAGAGAGCATCCACGCTTTCAACATGGTTGTAAAGCGATGCGGTTTTTACATTCAGACTTTTAGCGAGTTCACCCATAGAAAAGGCGGCATATCCTTTTTCTTCGATATATTGGACGGATGCCTCCACGACGCTTTCCCTATTCAATCCGTGACGTGGCATTGGATCACCCCCCAAATACTAATATCATTAGTTTTTGTAAACTAATGATATTAGTATGTCAACGTATTTTCTGATATGTTTACGAATAATTAACAAATTTACGCATGATCGAGCCGGAAAGAATACTAGACCAGCCGACGTTATTCATTGCAAAGATCATCATTTTAAGGTGATTTTACTATTCACAAATATTTGTCATATATGTTAATTTTGTGTAACAGCCTTTAGCGCAGGAAAAGCAATAAGTCTTTTGATTCAATTCCGACAATTTTTGGTTTTCAATAATTAGTTTTGGACATTTACCCCAAATGCTTGCAAAGCATTTGTCAGCAACAAATGAATTTTCACATGTATCCAGAATAGTTATGTTCCATAAGCCTCCTGATACGTTTTCCAGTTCACTTTCGCTTATTGCTTTGCTTGCGTCAGACGGAGCCGGGCATTTTTTCGTATCTATCTTTTTTCCATCAGTCGACATAACCTATCTCCTTCAGATGATATTTTACACATCGTATATTTCTTTAAATTCATATTTTGTAAAAACGCCTTTAGAGCAAGTAACAATATATTCATATCCTAAATCGGGGTGAGACGGATAACGAAGCTTTTTACCCTCAACAATCAATCTTGGACATCTTCCGAATAGGGACATCATGCAAGAAGTAAATTTAAATTCATATGGACATTCATCAACGAGTGTTATGCCGAAAAGGCCACCGGATACATCTTCCAGTTCATTGTCTTTCAACTCTCCACATGGTTGTTGTTGAGTTACCGTTTCCTCTTTTTTCGAAGTGTTTATTTCCTCTGACATTATTATCCCTCCTGTTAAATAATTTAAATTATGATTCTTGTTTGCTGAGAATATTCTCAGTTTATATATACCTTTATACATTATAAAATAGATGTTAATAAGTCAATACTTTTCAGGCAATTTACTCAGCGCTGCAAGGCTCCCGCGCAGTCAGTCTGCCTCATATTAACTTAACTTTGTATCTGTTGGCTAATCAGTTGCACGTTTTCTTCAACGGATTTGGTTCCATCAACTCGAATAATAGGACAATCCAGGGTTTGTACCCATTCTTCAACATATTGTTCTGTTCTTAATGCTGCCATATTGAAAAATCTTTCTTCCTGTTCATATAAATCCCCGCTGGGTAACATTCTTTTACCGAATCTTTGAAGCGAGCGTTTTTTCACTCGTTCCATTCGAGTATTTTTAGGAACATCAATCAACACGGTATAATTATATAAATGCCGAATAGCGTCCCCATAATTTCCTTTCACAGCAGCAAATACAAAGTTTTGATATGTTCTGACCTCGTTCATAAGAAGTTTTACGGCTTCTTCATGTGATCTTGGGGAAGCAAAAATAAAATCAGGATCGGTTTTTGGGAAAAACAAATCTTCGTTGTCGATAAAATGATATTTGAGTTTTTCCGCAAGTGCTTTGCCCAGTGTACTTTTTCCGCTGCCGTTTAAGCCGCATACAATTATTCCAATCCCCATAAGCTGCCTTTCTGTTGAATTTCTGCTTACTGCGAAGAAGCAATGTATACCATGATAAAAAATAAGCACCGTAACCTTATATCAAAATTACGGTGCTTTATGGTCGAGGTGAAGGGACTTGAACCCCCGACATCCTGCTCCCAAAGCAGGCGCGCTAGCCAACTGCGCTACACCTCGAAGCGCTACCAAATTATAAACGATCCAAAATATTTTAGCAAGGACTACGGCAGTATTTTCTGTACCCGGCCGATAAGGCCGCCGGCAAGGCGAACTTTTATACCGCGGGGATGTGTCGCGCTGTTCGTTAAGATATCCTGAACCGTTCCTTCCGTTAATCGGCCGGATCCCTGATCCTGCTTCTGTACAACCATGACATGGGTTCCCGGTTTAATATCGTTTCGGTTTGTTCCATCCATCATTTCTATCTCCCTGGCATCCGGGGTTTATCAGCATAACATGTTTAGTTGATTTCAACCGTGGGTCATGCTGCCCCGGGAATGAACCGTCATCATAGCAAAAAACAGGTTTTCTTTCAACCGGCCAGGTTTATATGGATATTTTTTCTGGACTGATCAGGTATAATTCTGATAGACTATAGATGGAAAAGGAGGTGTTCCGTTTATGGATTTGACCATGTATAAGAGTTGGGAATTATTTGATCTCAAACAATCACTCGCCGGCGAATTGCTCCGACAGGCAGCCTGGCCTTGGGAAGCTTTAGGCGGGATCAGCAGCCTGATCCTTGCTTTGGGCCCTTCCCTGCCATCCGATGAATATGAGCAGATCGACGCTCAAATCTGGGTGGCAAGGGATTGTCAGATCGCACCGACAGCTTGCATCAACGGACCCTTGATCATCGGGCACGAAACAGAAATCAGGCACTGCGCCTTCATCAGAGGCAGCGCTCTGGTCGGAGATCATGTCGTCGTCGGCAATTCGACAGAATTGAAGAATGTCATTCTGTTCAACCGGGTCCAGGTACCGCATTACAACTATGTCGGCGATTCGGTTCTCGGTTTTAAAGCGCATTTGGGCGCCGGAGCCATCACATCGAACGTCAAAGGCGACCGCAGTCTGATTGCCCTTCATGTCGGCACAGAACGTATTCCAACCGGACTAAAAAAGATGGGCGCTTTGTTGGGGGATTATGTCGAAATCGGCTGCAACAGTGTCTTGAATCCCGGTACAATCATCGGCCGCAACAGCCAGGTTTATCCTTTGACCATGGTGCGCGGAACCATTCCCGGCAACAGCATTGTGAAACAAAACGGTGAAATCGTTGCCAAGATCGATCACGAATAACAGGTCGGCATAATAAACAGATCAGCTTTAATCATATATGAAAAACAGTCCAAATCCTTGGTATCAAGAATTTGGACTGTTCTATTTTCTGACGACGGCCTTGGATGCGATTAATAGTTTTCGCAGAAGAGCTCGAAATAAGCCCGGGGATGTTTGCAGGCAGGGCAAACCTCCGGCGCTTCCGGACCTTCATGAACATAACCGCAATTGCCGCATTTCCAGAG
>CAYRWC010000011.1:0-19363 GCA_964427795.1 uncultured Oscillospiraceae bacterium
TCCGGAGCCCGTCGGCCGATTGATAAACCAGCAGCCGCCACCGGCCGGCGGTATTGGTTATGTCTTTGACGCAAGTCAGGCCTTCCGGGAGAAAATCGGGCCGGTAAAAAACCGTGGCGGCCGAAGATGCCGGATCGGGCGCGGTTCCCTGACTCTCCTGCGCGTCGGGGTTCAGAACGATCTGTACAAGCTGATCGGACCAGTTGATCCAGAAACGGACGGCTTCTTCGCGGAAAGCCCGGACATTCATCAAGGCTCCGCCGGATACGATCAGAACAACCAGGACGATGACGGCGGCCCGCCGGGCAAACCTGCAGGCTTGGCTGTAATGACGCCGTCTTTCCAGGCGCCGGATCGTCATCAGGACTTTGTCGTCCAGTTCAGCCGGCATTTCCGGTACGCTATCGTCATCCGGATCATCTGCCGAGCCGGAAGAACGCAGCAGACGGCCGTTATACAGACGATAAGCATCCTGGACGGCCAAATCGAACAGCTTATCATTTCTATCTTTGTCAAGACGACTGCCGGTCATGGCCGACACCTCCTTCCGGCTGCCTGTCCTGCCGCCACCGGGCAAGAACAAGTTGTTTGGCGCGATGCAGCCAAACGCGGACGCTATCCGATTTAATATTCATCATTTCCGCGATTTCCGCGTTGGCAAAACCAAAAATGTGTTTTAAATACAACGCGTCGCGGTATTGCTCAGGCAAATTATCGATATACTCGATCAATTCGCGGTGGTTTTCCAAAGCGATAAGCTGATCATCCGGCGCCAGATCATTCGGCGATTCGTCATAAATGACCTCGGCGACCGAGACGGTCTGCTTCCGGCGTTGACGGTTCAACAGATCGATACTGACATTTCTGCTAATAATAACGATCAAACCGGCCATGTCGTTACAATCAAAAGTACGAAAACGTTCTAAATAATGAATGATTTTAATGAATGTTTCCTGAACGGCGTCTTCAGCCAGCTGCCGGTCGTTTAAAATCCGCCACGCGACACGGTAGACCAGACGGCGATAGCGCAGATAAAGTTGTTCAACTAGGGAACAATCTGATTCGCCGGCGATATCCATCAGGAGAGAAAGCATGTCTATACCTCAGGATTGTTGACAAATTGTTTACAATTGGGCTGTAACAAACGAACCCTCAGAACAGTATATATTAACAGAACGTTTTTGTCTTCACTGATGAAAAAATCGCGGGAGGATCGGACGTGACCAGACAAGAAATCCGCATTGCGCTTATTTCGCTGCTTTTATTCCTCGTTGGCTATGTTCTGCTGATGAACGCGCCCTGGTTTGCCGTATTCCGGGCGACCGGCAGCCTTCTTCCGGTAGTTCGCGTCGTACCTTTGTCCGGCAATGAACAAATTATTTTATATGAAACAGAGATCCTGCCTATGCAATCCGTAAGGGTCCGTCAAGGTTTGCTGGGTATTAAGCTGCTGACACAGACCGATAAGAGTTCACGCAAAGCCTTGACTTATAAACGCGGCGACCAAGTCCTGCAGATCTATTATCAGGCAAGTTTGGCATCCGGGCGAAATGAAGAAAAGAATAAGCCTGAGTACCATAAAATACTTATGCTTAGTTTCAACTCAGAAAAGCCGCCGCGATCTGTATGCGTCCGAAGCGGCACACAGCAAATCGAAGCGGCTATGACCATAAACCAAGGAACCCGGCATGATTACATTTTTTATCTGCCGGTTGGCTATCGGGATCAAAATGATGATTTCACCCTGGCTGATACCGATCTGGCAATTAGCTGATCATGGACCGGGCTGCCGCGATCAGGATTCAGAAAGATAAATACTGTTCAGATACACATTATAATAACGGTCGGCGCCTTCTTCCCAGTTGATGCTGATCGTCTCGAAAACCAGGAGCACGCGGATGCCGCCCTGCTCGGCCGTTAAGGTCATCTCTTCGTAAGGAACGGATGCTTCTTTACCGGTCTGGTCCGGGTAACGTTCGGCGAGCGCATCCAGAAAAGCAGCCATGTCCTGACGCAAAATTTCGCTGCCGTCGCGGGTGACGACGAGAACCGGACTCTGACTTTGGGCTTGTTTTAACAAACTGATCTGATAAGCTCCCTGCTTGCCGTTTACAGCGACCGGCTGGACGGGATCCTGATATCCGGCCAGATGGATGGCGAATTGATAATCGCTGATCGCGGTTGCGCCGCCGGGCAATGTTAATTCGACATAATGGCTTTTCGGCCAGACATTTGTGTTGGATCCGCCGTCATAACGGGGCTGGAAACCGTAAACCGTTTTAAAATCCGTCATCGAATCAATCGTATCGGAAAACCAGGCCGCCGGTTTGTAATTTTCCGATTGCAGCAGAAATTCGGTGGCGCTGGTGATGGCATATTCATCGGCGTCGCTGATGTCGCCGGCCGCCGCTGTGATATGGCCGCCGCCGAACATGCCGTTTTTCTGCAATACAGCTTGCAGACGGCTTGCCTGAGCCCTGACCGGCAATTCATAATAACCGGTGAACGGGAGAACAACGAGCAGCGTCATCAGGATGGCCAGCCAAGCGGTCAGGCGATACCGGGGAATCTTCAGGAACAAAAACAGAACGGCGCAGATCAGAGCGTACAGCCAAAGTACAGTGACAAAATACGAGGACGTCTCCAGTCCGCTGCTCTGGATTTGCTTGACCAGCGCATAGGCTTCAAACGCCAGAAAAATCAGAGCCGTATAAGGAAATAGGCGGCGAAACCAACGGGCAGGCGAATTAACGTCGTGGCTGACCATAAGCATCAGGAAAATGCCGAATAAAGTATAAACCGAGAAAATAGCCGCCAATTGCTCGAACGCCGGCCATTCGCCGGCGAATAAAATGCGTCCGGCCCAGAGCAGCAGCACGAGAGCCATAATCGTCATCAGTGGAATCAGGACATAAGTAAAGAGTATGGCAATAAAGCGGGGCTGCTTTTGCGCCGTTTCCAGCTGAGCGTCTGTCCGGCCGTGCTGAAAAGCCGGAAAATAGCCAAGGAACAAAGCGTACCAGCCATAAAGGCACCATACGCCCAGATATTGGTAAACCTTTTCGCTGAGTTCTTTATAAAGTAAGGATCGGATGGTAAACGTAATAAACGTCAGTCCGAGGAAAATAACCAACGCGTAAATCATGGCGATCATGGCCGATTTTAGAACCATGAAAGCCGCCTGATTGAAGTCGCTGCGCGACGAATCGCGCGATATGGCCAGCAAGAAAAGCCAGAAAGCGATCGCCGAAACGGCGGTGATCCGGGCGGCATCGATGGCGCGGATATCGCCGGGCTGCAGATACAGCCATAAAAAAATACCGCCGCCGATAAGCAGGCCGGCCAGGTTGGCTGTGATAAAAGGCCATAATTTTGTCGTACGAGTCGTAACCAGGACCGCGAAAGCCAAACAGAGCAAAGCGCCGGCCAGAAAACCGAGCTGCAGGCTGTGCAGCAGCTTGTCCGACCCGGTTGAGTCCAGATGAATCAGTATGGAAGCGGCGACGGCGATAACCAGAGCCTCGGCCAGCGAGGCAGGATATCTGGCAAAAGATCGTGCGCCGCCTTGAAAAATGCGGCTGATGGAAGCGGAAAACTTGTTCATGATCATTCCTCCCCTAATATCCTGTTGCCTCATGGATCATGGATGATAGCCGGGCTTCATTGGCCGATAATCGGATGCTCTGTTCATTATACGCGAACAGCCGTTCCGAAAACAGGGGGCAGGTTTAATCCTCAACGAACAAGGTATTTCCGGCGTCCGGAGGCGTTATACGCAGTCCGGCGCCGGCCAGCAGAGCGGAAGCGGAAACCAGGCAGAACAGAGGTTGGTCAGCGCGGAGCTGACTTGCGCATAATGCGGCGCGGCCCAAAAAGGCGGCAGGGGTCCGAACAGAAAACGGGTAGCCGTCAGTCGGTCAAAACTCAAATCGGCTTGAGCGGCAGGTGTTTCCAGGCAGAATGCCCGGCCGTCGCGCCAGGACAGGCTGAAAACAGACGATCGGTCCTGATCGTGGATGCCAAGGCGCACAACGCCGTCCGGCAGACAGATCTGACTGCCTTTTACCTGGAGCAGCGCCGACAGAACCAAAGGCCAGTCGTTGATACGATAGCTGTTGGCTGCTTCCAGTGAAGCATGCTCACAGATTTTGCCGATTTCAGCGATCGCGTCCGGCCGCCAAGGCGGCATGTAAAACAAAACCGAGTCGGAAGACTGGCGTTCGACCCATGCGGCGGCGGCCGGTAGAAGAAACTCGGCCGATTCGGTGATGATCTCCCGGACCGTCGTGCCGTCGCGGTCGGCAAGCAAATAACCGACCGGCCGGCCTTCCGGGGTTTGTGCCAGCCAGATCCGGGCATAACGTGACGACAGGATGGTGAGAAAGTCGGTTTCGCCGCGCACAACGTGGATCGGCTGCCGGTCGAACCATGTTTTCATCAAGATTTGCCACTCTTGAAGCTGGCCGGCCGGATGGGTGTCGAACGATTGATTCTCCGGATTAATCCGCGTAAAGCCGATCTCCTGCGGCGTTTGATTTCTGAAAAAATGGCGGAGATTGGTTTTGCTCAGAGAAAAAACAAGCGAAGCGCCGCTTTTTTCATAACCGAAATAACCATAGCGCTGCCTTTGTCCGCCCAGAACCGAGAAGGCATAATGCTCGTGCTCCATATCGGCCAGAACAGCGGCCATCAAATGGCGCATCAAGCCGCTTTTCTGTTCGCCGGGATGGGTGCAGACGCCGCCGATGCCGCTGACCGTGACCTGAACGCCGCCGATCTGCATGGCCATCGGATATTGGCCGATCACCGCACGGATCCGGCCGGCGCGGCGAATCGCGAAGTGGGCCCGCATCAGCCGGTCGTCCGGCTGGTACAATTTTGGCAGAAAACGTTGAAAATCAGTGGCGCCGCCCGACATGCTGAAGACCATATTCATAAAGTCCATAGCTTCGTCGAAATCGGCGGCGGTTAAACGCACGACATCCATTTCCCATCAACCACCTTCCTGACATGCCGGGTCCGATAAAGAAGCCCGGCCGGTTTCAGGCGGCCAGGCTTCTTGATAAAGCGTTATGGCAAATAAGTCTTGAGGTTCTGCAAGCCGATGCGGATGCCCAGCAAGGGATCCTCCATACCCTCGAACTCGATGGAAACCCTTCCGTCGTAACCGGCCTGCCGCATAATCTGCAGGCACTGGCGGACCGGCACGATGCCATGGCCGATGATGGCGCCGCGCAGAAGATTGCGGCCGCGGGTCGGGAACCAGCCTTCGCCCGGATTGGGTTCCTGGCCGTTCTTGAAGTGGAAATCCTTGACATGGAGATGGAAGGCGTAAGGCGCCATCCGGCCGACTGCCAAAGCGGGGTTTTCGTCAACGCAAAGGAAATTGCCCATGTCGACCAGCGCGCCGTAATTGGGGTGGTTGGTCGCGGCGATCAGTTTCTCGACACGTTCGCTGTCCTGGCAGAAATAGCCATGGTTTTCACTCATGGTCCGGACGCCCTTGTCGGCGGCGTATTCGGTTAATGAACGGCAAGCCTGCGCCAAAACCGGCAGCACGCTTTCGAAGCTCTCGGCCGGCGCCTGGGAGAGTGGGGCGCCGGAACCCTTGCGGCGGCCGCCGGTAACGTCGTGACGCATGCCCGGCGCGCCGAGAATGGCCGCGATGTCCACTTCGCCGTGCAGACGCCGGACTTCGGCTTTCCAATCGCCGCCGCTGCCGTTCAGAAAATCGGCGCCGATGGTGTAATTGCCGATCTCCAGGCCGAACTTCTCGCATTCGGCGCGCAGCCGGGCGGCGTAATCCTTGGCGTTTTCACCGGCCGGCACGTCCAGACCGGCGATTTCAATAAAGGAAAATCCCATTTCCGCTGTTTTAGCCACAACGTCGAACTGAGTCATTTTTCCGGATTTGACCAACTCGTGAAAACTGTAAGTACTGACACCGATTTGCATAATAGCCTCCGTTTCGCCGTTTAGCGGCGATATTCATTATTTTGCCTGGTTAAGCAAGCGAATATTCTCTCTCAGAAAATCGACAGCCAGCCGGATGTCGCCGACCGGGTCGCCGCCGACTTCGCGCTCGATGGTTAAAAAGCCGTGATACCCGATTTTATCTAATGCCTTCAAGTAAGAGGGGAAATGCACGCTGCCCTGGCCGAGAGGAACTTCGCGGAACGCCTCGCCTTCCTGGATGACATCCTCGATCATACCATAGATGATTTCCGGGTCTTTGACCAGCAGGCGAACGCCGTCCTTGGCGTGCGTATGGACGATATAAGGACTCAGCTTGTCGACGGCCGCGACCGGATCGTCGCCGGTGACCATTACAAAGTTGGCCGGATCCAGATTGACCCGGACGCCGGTCGCGCCCAGGCTGTCGATGAATTGCCGCAGAACGGACGCCGGTTCCGGACCGGTTTCGATGGCAAAATACGCGCCCAGCTCATCGCCGAATTGCGCCAGCTCGATGCAGGCGTCCTGGAGCACTTTGTATCGGGGATGGCTGCTGTCCGCCGGGACGACGCCGATATGGGTCGTTACAACCCGGGTGCCCAGGTCGCGGGCCAGTTCCATAATCCGTTTGGATTTTTCAATCCGGCGCGCGTTGTCCGCCGCGTCCATAAAGCCGTGGCCGCCCAGATCGCCGCAGAGCGCGGAAACAACAAGACCCTGACTGGTTATTTTATCCAGCAGTTCGCGCCGTTGCGCCGAATTGAGCGATTCAGGCGCCATATTGCCGCTGGTCGCATAGATTTGAATACCGTCGGCGCCTACTTCGCGCGCCTTACGGATTCCCTCGTCCAAACCCAGTCGAAATGAATCGATAATGACTCCGATTTTGAAATCAGCCATATCGTCTACCTGCCTTTCTTTCCCTGACGGGCAATCTTATATTTCTATAAATAAGACGCCAGGCATTTACAAGCCGGCTTCTCATCTTCATTATATAGAAAGAATCACGATTCAGCATGGAAATGTTTGCTGAAATCAAGCACAATATTGCTACGGGAGAGCTGCCTATGGATGCGAGTCCGATCGATCGGAGTTTTGCTTATCAGGAACCGGTTCAAACGCCGCGTTATGAATTGCCGATACTTTTTCACCGGGATATTCTGCTCCAGGGCATTCAGACGCATACCTTCAACCGGCACTGGCATGTGCAGGTGGAATTGCTTTTCATCATCAGCGGAGAAGTGGTTATCGAATGTAACACCCGACCGATCCGGGCCTGTGCCGGCGATCTGGTAGCCATCAACAGCAATGAAATGCACAAAGGGAATTCGATCGCGCCAAAATCTGTTTACGACTGTCTGCTGGTCGATCCCTCGCTGTTCCAGGCGCGCACGCTCGACGTCTGTGAAACGAAATACATCCAGCCGATCTATCAAAACGGCATTCTCTTTGACAATCTGGTGCCGAAGGATCCGGCCGTCAGGTCTTGTTTCCGCCGGATCGTCCAGGAAAACAGGCATAAAGAGAACGGTTATGAAATGGCCGTTAAAGCTGCGGTCTATGATCTCTTCGCCGTGCTGCTCCGCCGCTACACGCATACCGGACTCTCGCCGGAGGCATACAGCCGGAGGCTTAACGGCCTCATGCGTTTGAATCAGGTTCTGGATCATCTTGAACAGCATTACCAGGAAAATCTGACCTTGCTGGAGCTTAGTTCCCTGGCCGGTTTAAGCCGCTACCGGTTTTGTCACCTTTTCAAGGAAATGACCGGCCGGACGCCGGTAGAGTATCTGAATCAGCTGCGGATCCGCCGGGCAGGCCAGCTGCTGCTGGACGGCCGGCACAATGTGTCGGAGATTGCCGTTCTGTGCGGATTCAGCGACGCCAACTATTTCAGCCGTGTTTTCAAACAATATCAGAAGGTCTCTCCCAGCCTTTACCGTCAGGAAGCCGAAACCGGCCGCGTCGGATTTCAGATCTGGGAGGCCTGACGGAACCGGCGCGGCGACAGGCCGGTGGTCCGCCGGAAAACCGTAGCAAAATAATGCTGATCGGCATAGCACAGCCGGTCGGCGATGCTTTTAACAGGCAGATGGGTTCCGGACAGCAGCTGTTTAGCCGCTTCGATCCGGCGTTCGGCCAGATAGGCATAAGGCGTCTGATGATAAGCGGCGCGGAAAATCCGGATGGTATAGGCCGGCGAACGATAGATCAGGCGTGCCAAATCGGAAAGCGTTATCGGGTCGGACAAATGCTGCTGAATATAAGCTTGCAGGATATCGGCTTCGCCGGGTCGATTTTGCCGGCTGCTTTGCACCTGATGCGACAGGCCGATCAGAATCTGATGGAAAATCAGCGCGCAGCGATCGAATAAAATCGGCAACGGTTCGTCGGATCGGGCCGCGCTTAAAAAACGGTCGAATAATTCCGGCAAAGCAGGCGGACACCGACGGATCAGGAAAGTGTTCTGCAGCTGGTAAGCATGGATGAGCTGTTCAGCGACCGATCCGCAGATATTAAACCATATTTTGGTCCAGGGATCCTGCGCGTCGGAAAAATACTCGTGCCGGCTGTGCAGCGGCAGAATGTAGATATCGCCGGCCCCGGCCGTGAAGGTCTGCTGGTCGACCTTGACGGTTCCGCTGCCGGAAATGACATATTCGAAAACGATGATGTTGGAATGCTGCCGGAAAATGCGGTAAGTGCCGTCGCAATAAGAGATGCCGGCCATTTCTACAACAAAGGGCAGCACTTTGTCGGATGTCAGATAGCGGATATCTTCATGCATTTAATATTCCTCACCTTTTCGTCTGTTTCATGCCCTTTTTTATCCTATTCATTCATTATATGATAAATTCATGCCCATGATAAGCTGCGCGGGTCATGTTCCGCGTCAGAAGCAGAATGACATTTCAGGAGGTCAACTATGAATCAAAAATTACGTCCGCCGGCGGCGCCGCTGATTACCGCCGATCCTTTTTTCTCAGTTTGGAGCTTTACCGATACGTTGACCGGCGATACGACTCGTCATTGGACCGGCGCGTCCAACAGCCTGATCGGGCTGATCCGCATCGACGGCTGCGTCTGGCGCTTCCTCGGCCTCGAATCCGAAGACCGCAGCCTGAGAATCGGCGAAGTGCCGGCCATGCCTCAGAAATCGCTGGATGTGACCGCGACACGGACGATATATGTCTTCGCTACGGATACAGTTCGTCTGGAAGTTTGTTTTGCCGCGCCGCTGTTGCTGGACGATCTGATGGTCGCCTCGCGGCCGGTCAATTACCTGACGCTGACCTTGACCGCTCTGGACGGACGGGCCCATGAAGCGGCCGTATATCTCGATATTACCGGCGAGCTCTGCGCCGACCGGATCGAAAAAGCCACGATAACCGGCCGGCAGGAAAATCTGGACGGCCGCCCTTCCGTCTGCCTGTTTAATAAAGCGCCGACGCAGCCGCCCTTGACCATTTCCGGCGACGATCAGCGTATCGACTGGGGTTCGGTTTATCTGGTCGCGTTGGATCCCCGGGCCGAAGCCCGGGTCGGTACGGCGAATCTGCGTCCGGCTTTTGCCGCGGAAGGACGCCTCGATCCGGCCAGCGCGACCTGTCATCCGCGCTGGCCCGAAGAGTCGGCGCCCCTGGTAGGCGCCGTGACTGCCCGCCTGGATTTGCCGTCCGGATCCGCCGCGTCTCCGGCGACCGCCGTGACAGCATTCATTTATGCCTATGACGATGAACAAAAGTCGATTAATTATTTCGGGAAGCCGGCGCCGGCTTATTGCTTTAAGGACGGCGCGTCTTTTTACGACATGCTGAAGCTGGCCGTCAAGGACTATCCCGGGCTTTTGAAACGCTGCGCGGCGTTCGACCGGCAGCTGGCCGACGGCTGCGTAAAGGCCGGCGGCTCCCAATATGCCGCGATTGCCGCGTTAGCTTATCGCCAGGCGGTTGCCGCGCATAAAATGATTGCCGACGAAACCGGCGCCGTTATTTTCTTATCCAAAGAATGCTTCAGCAACGGCTGCATCGGCACCGTCGACGTCAGCTATCCGTCGACGCCCTTGTTTCTGGCCTTGTGTCCCGAACTCGTCCGCGGCATGCTGCGCCCGATTTTCCGTTTTGCCGCTTCTCCGGACTGGCCTTATGATTTTGCGCCGCATGATGTCGGCCAATACCCGCTGGCGACCGGCCAGGTTTATGGACTGGATCGTGAGCATTACGATCTGAAATACCAAATGCCGGTTGAGGAATGCGGTAATATGCTGATCATGACCGCGGCCGCCTGCCGAGCGGACGGTGACTTTTCCCTGGCACGCGACCGGCGGACTTTGTTGGAAGGTTGGGCCGGCTATCTGCTGAAATATGGCCAGGATCCCGGCGAACAGCTTTGCACCGATGATTTTGCCGGCCATCTCAGCCATAACGCCAACCTGTCGATCAAAGCGATTGTCGGTCTGGGCGCTTATGCCCTGATTCTCGAAGCGCTCGGAGAACCCGAAGCCGCCGGAACCTATCGCCGGGCCGCCGTCTCCATGGCCGGCCAATGGCTTGCTCTGGCCGACGACGGCGATCACACTCGGCTGACTTTCGACAAACCCGGAACCTGGTCGATGAAATATAACCTGTTATTTGACCGTTTACTGGGACTGGGTCTTTTCCCGGATCGTCTTTATAAGGAAGAAACCGCAGCATATCTGAAACGTCAGTACCGTTATGGGCTGCCGCTTGACTCCCGTTCTGCCTATACCAAATCCGACTGGTTGATCTGGTGTGCCGCGCTCAGCGACGACCAGGACCAGATCCGCAGCCTGATTGAGCCGTTGTTTACCTATTATTGTGAAACCGGCAGCCGCATGCCCCTGACCGACTGGTATGACACGAAAACCGGACAAGCGCTGCATTTCCGCGCCCGTTCGGTCGTCGGCGGTTTCTTTGCCTTATTGTTGAGCAGCCTGTGGCTGAAAGGAGCGGAGTAGAAGATGAATCGCATGGAACAACCCATACCGCGCCCGGAATATCCCCGGCCGCAATGGCAGAGGAAAAACTGGCAGAATCTGAACGGCCGCTGGTCTTTTGACTTTGATCCGGGCAACAGCGGCAAGGACCGCGGTTTCGCTCAGGCCGACCATGTCTTCAGCCGGGAAATCCAGGTTCCCTTTTGCCCGGAATCCCGTCTTTCCGGATTGGGTCAAACGGATTTTACGCAGGCGGTCTGGTATCAGCGGCCGTTTGATCTGGAGCCTGAAGCGCTGACCGGCAGAGTCCTGCTGCATTTCGGCGCTGTCGACTATCATTGCGAGATCTGGGTCAACGGCGAGGCCGGCGGCAGCCACGACGGCGGATACAGCTCGTTTTCTTTTGACATATCAGGGCTGGTTCATACCGGAACCAATAGTCTGACGGTATACGCTTTCGACGACTTGCGCGGCGGCCGTCAACCGTTCGGCAAACAGTGCCCGCGCTACCAGTCTGCCGGCTGCTCATATACCCGGACGACCGGCATCTGGCAGACCGTCTGGCTGGAATTTGTACCGAAAGCCTATCTGGCCGGCGCCGATATCTCAGCCGATTATTTCAAGGGCGAGGTCAGTCTGGCGGTCGAAATCGCCGGTTTGAGCTCCGGGCGAATGAAGGAAGGCAGCTTGTCGTTGACGGCCGGTCTCTATGACCCGCAGGGAAACCTGGCCGACCGGCCTGAACAATGGACGGAGATAGCCGCCGCCGATATTCTGGCTGCCGATGCCTCCCGGGCGCACGCCGGATATCATCGGTTAACCCTGAAGCCGGGCGAACAGACGGCGATCAAGCCCTGGGCTCCCGGTCGGCCGCACCTTTACGGATTGCTGATCGAATTGCGCGACGCGTCGGGGAAGGTGCTCGATCAGGTTCGTTCGTACACCGGATTCCGCAATATCGATTTGCTGCAGGACGGCCTTTATCTAAACGGCCGGCCGGTCTTTCAGCGGCTGATTCTTGATCAGGGATTCTATCCGGAGGGCATTTATACGGCGCCGTCCGATCAGGACCTGAAAAGCGACATCGAGCGTTCCATGACGCTGGGCTTTAATGGCGCCCGGTTGCACGAAAAAGTATTTGAATCCCGTTTCTTGTATTGGGCGGACCGGCTGGGCTATCTGGTCTGGGGCGAACAGGCCAGCTGGGGGCTGAATATCGGCACAAGCGACGGATTGATCCATTTCCTGCCTGAATGGCTGGAAGTCGTGCGGCGCGACCGCAATCATCCGGCGATAATCGGCTGGTGCCCCTTTAACGAAACCTGGGACCAAAACGGCTGCCGCCAATGCGATGCGGTTCTGCGCCAGGTTTACCAGGTTACCAAAGCTGTTGATCCCTCGAGACCGGTCATTGACACCAGCGGCAATTACCATGTCGAGACCGATATTTTCGACGTCCATGATTATGAACAGGACCCGGCCGTTTTTGCCGGGCATTATCAGGCTATGCGGGAAGGCGGCGCTCGGTATGTTACTTTTGCCGACCGGCAGCATGATGAAGGACAGCCCTATATGGTCAGCGAATACGGCGGCACCTGGTGGAATCCGCATCGCCGGGACGGCTGGGGTTACGGCCATAATCCGCAGAGCGAAACCGAGCTGGCCGACCGTTATGAAGGCTTGACCCGGGTTTTGCTGGAAAATCCGCGCATCTGCGGCTTTTGCTATACCCAGCTGACTGATGTCGAACAAGAACAGAACGGTCTCTATACCTACGACCGCCAGTTAAAATTCTCGCCGGCCGTGTATGCGCGAATTACCGCGGTCAACCGGACGACGGCGGCTTTTGAGCAAAGCCCGGCACTGTTGAAATAAAAAGCCCGGCCGGCCGGCGCCGAGTTGTAATATTCATTCGGGCCAGGCCAGATTATCGACAGCCCAGGCTGTCAGCTCATTCAGAGACGGATGGATGACCATGGATCTGGCGATCGGATCCAGAGATCCGGTTTCCAGACACGGAGGAAAGAGTCCCGGTATCGGCCGGACTCTTTCTTCATCCCGCAAAGGCGATTCCGGAGCTTGCCGACGGCAGCGATAACCGGCATTCATGAGATAAATAAAAGATTGGATCAAAATGGCGGCTTGCGGGCCGACGATATGTACACCGATGATTTTCATGTTTTCATCGACGAGCAACTTGACAAAACCGTCATCGGGATCCCCTTTGCGATAACCCATGGCATAGCCCATGGCTATTGATGAATAATGGTTGACGCCGACTTGATACTTGATGCCGCGGTCGCGGGCTTCCTGCTCGCGCAGGCCGACATGGGCGATTTGCGGCGAGGTGTATATGGCCCAGGGCACATGCTGGTAATTCATAGCCTGCTTGCTGAGATCGGGCCGCAGCATGTTGTGTACGCAGATCTCCGCCTCTTGATTGGCTTTATGGCGGAACGGGTATTTGCCGTTGACATCGCCTAATGCCCAGATGTTGCGCCGGTTGGTTTCCAAATATTCGTTGGTGAGAATGTACCCCCGGGCATCCAGGGCGATTCCGGCATTGCCGGTCTGAAGCAGATCGGCGTTTGATTGGATTCCGGAGGCTACAAACAGCTCTTCGCCATACAAGGTCCTGGTTTCGCCGCTTTCCAGGCTGCGGACGGTTAAAAATTTGCCGCCGTCGGCCTGTCCCGCTTCGATCGCCTGATGATTGGTAAGGACCTCGATGCCCCGGCAGATCAGATTGGTTTCCAGATGACGGCTGATCACATCCTCTTCGGTCGCCGCCAGACGCGGCATTTTTTCGACGATGGCGACTTTGGTCCCAAAAGCGGAAAAAATATGGGCAAATTCCAGGCCGATGGCGCCGCCGCCGATAATGATCAGACTTTTCCACGGTCTGGCGGGGAACCGGTCGGAAAAAAAGGAGGCGGAAGTCAGATAACCGGCGTTTTCCAACCCGGTGACCGGCGGCACAAAGGGGCGCGAACCCGGCGCCAGAACGATCAGATCGGCCTGAAAGGGTTCTGTCAGACCGGTTTTTTCATCAGGAACCTGTAACATATAAGATCCGGTAAACGACGCTGTGCCGCGGTAGACAGTCAGATTTTTCGCCTGGTCAAGCTCGGTTTCCAGAACCCGGTTATAATCGATATAATGCCATACGCGCCGGGTTATCGCCGTCCAGTCAAAAGAATCGAGCCGCCAGTTGAGCCCCGTCTGATGGGCTTTTTCATTTTCGCGGATCAAATCGGCCGGATAAACCAGGATTTTTGAGGGAATACAGCCCCGATTCAAACAAGTGCCGCCGAATTTGGCATTTTCTATGAGGGCGCATTTCCGGCCTTTCTCCAAAGCGGCTTCCAAAACGGTCAATCCAGCGCCGCTGCCGATAACAGCTACATCGTAATGATCCATAATAGCTACCTGCCTTCAAAATACCTGCGTCGCAGGCAGAATCCGGTGTATGGCTCGCCTCTGTCTTTATCGTAAAGTGAGCCGGACAATCTGTCAATGGAGCGGTTCCTGTGGTAAAATACGCCTGATCGAAGGTAAACCGACGCGGAGGTATCTATGAGAAAAATCGTTCTGGCTCCGGATTCATTTAAAGGGACGATGAGTTCAATCGAAGTATGCGCCATCGCCGCTGAAGCCATTCACGCGGCCGATCCGGCCGTTGAGACCATACAGGTGCCGATTGCCGACGGCGGCGAAGGGACTGTCGACGCTTTCCTCGTAGCGGCGGGCGGCTGCCGCCGGACCTGCAGAGTCCTGGATCCTTTGTTCCGAGAGATCGAGTCTTTTTACGGCATTTTGCCCGACGGGCAAACGGCGGTGATTGAGATGGCTGCCGCTTCCGGCCTGCCGCTGGTCGGCGACGATAAGAATCCTCTTCTGACCACGACATACGGCACCGGCCAATTGATTGCCGACGCTATAGAAAAAGGCTGTCGCCGCCTGATAATCGGAATCGGCGGCAGCGCGACCAATGACGGCGGCTGCGGCATGGCCGCGGCTCTGGGCGCGCGTTTCCTCGACAAAGACGGCGGAGATATTCCGCTTAACGGCGGCGGCCTGGCCTGTTTGGATCGTATCGATGCGTCGCGCTTGACGCCGCGGTTGCGCGAATGTGAGATTATCGTCGCCTGCGACGTGAATAACCCGTTGGTCGGACCTGAAGGGGCCTCGGCCGTCTTCGGGCCGCAAAAAGGCGCCGATCCGGTTATGGCCGCGCAGTTGGATGAAAATCTGTGCCGTTATGCGGCGGTGATCCGGCGGGATTTGGGTCTGGATCTGGCCGCCGTACCCGGAAGCGGAGCGGCGGGAGGCCTCGGCGCCGGCCTTCTGGCATTTACCGGAGCGACGGTCCGCTCGGGCATCGATACGGTGTTGGACTGTGTTCATTTTGACGACCTGATCCGGGGCGCCGACCTGATCATTACCGGCGAAGGCCGGATCGACGGCCAGAGCCTGCGCGGCAAAGTACCGGTGGGCATTGCCGCCCGCGCCGCCAAACAGGGCGTTCCGGTCATCGCCGTGGTCGGCGATATCGCCGATGACGCCGATAAGGTCTATCAAGCCGGCATTCAGGCTGTTTTCAGCACGATGCGCCGGCCGATGCCGTTTGAAATCGCCCGCGGACGCTGCCGGCAGGATCTGCGGGCAACGATCGATTCTTTAATGCGTTTTGCCGCGATTTGCAACGCACGGTACTGAAAACCCGAAAAGAACGGTATATGATCGAAACAAACCCATAAGCCGGCGGCTGCCGCCGAAGACCGTGGAGGTGAAGATCATGACCGATCGTATAACGCAGGTTTGGTGCCCCATTTACGACAAAAAGATCAGCGTGGACTTGTGCCGCGATCACCAGATGGTCGGAGACAATGAATTTGTTCCGCGCATTATGGAAGACGAACTGGTTCCGGGCTGGCGGAAAAAATGCGAAAGTTGCCCCAATGCCGGCCGCTTTTCAATGGATCCGCCGGAAATGGACCATGAATAGGGCGTTACGGGCAAACGGTTAATTCCCGTAGCTGCCCTTAATATCGGCCTGAGCCAGAATATGGCCTTCCATGGCATGAAACAGCTCGTTCATATAAAATCCCTTTTTCAGGTGGAGCAGCGTATCCAGCGCATAAACATGAAGCTCGTATACATGCGGCGCGTCGGGCGGCGCCATACCGCCGTAACAACTGACGGCCAGGCGATCCTGACGTCCCAGCTTGCCTGAATTGCTGTTGGTGCCCTGAACAAAATCCGAAGCGGTCTGGCTTTCATTGGCCAGCAGCTCGGTTCTGGTAATATCGGCCGCGATCCAGTGGATCCAGGAAAAGCCGCAAACCGGGACGGCATCCTTATCCTCTAAAAAGAGCGCGAAAGACACGGTTCCGGCCGGCGCGCCTTCAATCCGCAGCGGCAGGGAATAGGTCGGCATGCCCTGCCGGTCGAACTGGCGGCCGCGCTTGCCGTAAATATCGGCGATAACGCCGTGGACAATGCCGGCGCTGGTGACTTTCATATGATCATCTCCCTCATTTGAACGGCAGTGTGACGAAATATAATCAGGATGCCTCGCAAGTGCCGGAAACACCTGCGGGCATCCCTTAAACCTGATTGTTATGGAGTCAGGAGCTCTCTTTTCAGCCTCGCTTTTGGGTGAGGATAAACGGGGTTAACCTCGTTGGTTTATGCTGTCATCATTATAACGCCTGATCATGACATTTGTACAGACTAACCTAAATATCCCGCAAAAAACGTCACGGATTGTCATATTCACGAACGATAAAACGCTTCAAGCCGGGCGCCGGGCCGGCAGCCGAGCGGCTGCTCAGCCGCGCGGCGGGTGGTCTGGCAGCTCAGTAATTTTCAACCATAGTTAAAGAGGATACGTATAGTTTTTCCGCCGGCCGTTTGACACAATAAGAAGAGAAACCGGCGGATTTACTGTAGCAGCAGAAGGGTCCGCCCCGGGAAAATGTATGGAGGATTAATCCGATGAATAAGACGACATTAAGTCAGGAACTGGCTCTCAACGGCGGGAAACCCGTCCGGAACACCCCTCTGCCGGCGGCTTATCCGGGCGCCGATGTTTACAGTGAAGAAGAAAAGCAGGCCGTGATGGCGGTTATCGAGCACAAATCGCCATATCGTTATTACGGACCGGATGTTCTGAATAAAGTAAAGAGCTTTGAAAAAGACCTGGCGCGTCTGGCCGGCTGCAAAAACGCCCTGGGCGTAACCTCGGGAACCGCTTCGCTGGTCGTTGCCCTGAAAGCGGCCGGAATCGGCCCGGGCGACAAGGTTATCGTGCCGGCCTGCACCTTCATCGCGACGGTCGGCGCGGTCATCATAGCCGGCGCCGTGCCGGTTTTTGCCGACGTGGATGAAAGCATGAGCCTGGATCCGGCGGCGATCGACGCCTTGGCCGATCGTTATACGAAAGCAGTTATCCCGGTTCATTTACTCGGCAATCCCTGCGATATGGACAGCCTGATGGCAGCCGCCCGGCGGCACAACTTGATCGTCATCGAGGATGACGCCCAGTCCTTCGGGTCTTCGTACAAAGGACATTTTTGCGGCAGCATCGGCGATATTGGCTGCTACAGCTTGCAGATTAATAAAAACATCACGACCGGCGACGGCGGCGCGTTGGTTACAAATAATGACCGCTTCTACGAACGGGCAGTCCGTTATCACGATCAGGGCATGTACCGGGAGAAGGAAGGCTTCCTCGGCATGAAGGCGGAGGACGAACCTTTCATCGGCCAGAATTACCGCATGAGCGAGATCACCGGCGCGGTAGCGCTGGAGCAGCTGAAAAAAACGGACCGGATCATCGGGCGGATGCATCAACTGAAAACCATGATCAAAGAACAGATCAAAGACCTCGACGGCGTCGGATTCCGCAAGATCAACGATCCGGCCGGCGACGCGGGCAACGGCCTCATGCTTTTGCTGCCGGACGCCGCGTCGGCCGCGCGGTTCCGCGACGCGCTGAACGCGGAGAATATTTCCGCCGGTTATCTGTACGGCGGGCGGCCGATATATCTGATGCCGCAGGTTTTCTATCAGAAAACAGCCGATGCCAGCGGCTTCCCCTTCAATCAGTTCGATGAAAAGGTCGTCTATACCGAAGACATGTGTCCGAAAGCCATGAACATGATGCCCCGGAACGCCTTGATCAGCCTCAGTCCGGCATTTACCGATCAGGACGCCGAAGATATTGTCCAGGGCATCCGTAAAGTAGCCCGGGCGATCTTGTCCTGATAGACGCTGAATCCGAAAACGCCCGGATCCAATCATATTCCACAACCTGCAGGCCGGCAGACAGTGATGTCCGCCGGCCTGGTTTACAGAACGGTCAAGTCTGGTACAATTAAGACATAAGCTGTTTCAGGGAAGTGGATTTTATGGACATGGCGTCGTTGGATCGGCCTGAATATAAAAATATCCTGCTGCTGAAAATGGCAGACAACCGTCACGGCAACCTGCCGGTCTTTGTTCGTACCTATCGTCTGCAGAGCGCCGATACCGGCATCCACCGCCACGAATATATGCAGATCAATTATGTGATGCAGGGCAAAGCCCGGCATGTGATCAATCATCGCTCCTTCGACATCTATAAAGGCGATATCTTCGTGATTCCGCCCTATGTTCCGCATATGATCGTCGCCGAAGACAAGCCCGGCGTGGAAATGTTCGAGTTTGAATTCGAGCCGCAGTTTGTCAACCAAAACACCAACGATATCGAAAACACATCGTCATTTCTTGATTTTGCTTATATCGAGCCTTTTCTGGTTACGGAAAACCTGGTGCAGCCGCGCCTGAACCTGGCCGGAAAAGTGCAGATCGACGTAGAGTCCTTGCTGAACGAAGTATCCTGGGAATACCAGACCCGGGAACCGGGCTTTTTGTTAATGATCCGGTCCCTGCTTCTTCGTCTGTTGGTTATAACCGGCCGGGTCTTTTCCAGCGAATTACAACACGCGGATAACCGATCCATCTTCGATCATCACCGGGAAGCTATCCTCGGAGCGCTCCGCTATATCGACGAGCATATTACGGAAAACCTCAGCATCGATGAAACCGCAAAACGCTTTATGCTGTCGCCGTCATATTTCAGCTACCTGTTCAAAAGCATAACGGCCAGCACCTTTGTTACCTATGTCAACCGTTTGCGGATCTCCCGCGCGCAGCTCCTGCTGCGGACGACCGATCGCAAAATTCTGGATATCAGCTGCGCGGTTGGCTTCAACAATATCAATCACTTCAACCGGTTGTTCCGGCAGTATCTAGGCCAATCGCCCGGCGCCTACCGGAAAGCCGAACGGGAAACAAACGACCAATAGCCTTCCGGTTATCTGCTTATCCGGCTGTCCATTTATCCGTTTATCCGGTTATCTGCTTATCCGACAAACAGCTGGCTGAAATATTCGTTTCCGTTGG
>CAYRWC010000012.1:0-18967 GCA_964427795.1 uncultured Oscillospiraceae bacterium
TCCCGGGGCATTTACGCCACCCTATGAAACGCACCTAAAGGTTACGTCTCAATGATTTGTACTATTCTTGTGAAGCAGGAGTGACTGCTCCAATAACTTTTACGCTCCTTTCGACTGCAATATAACGGTATAAACCTAAATAAACCCACGCCAAATCAAATTTGCCGAGAAATTTATATTATGGTTAGCACACATTGTTAATACAAATACCGTATTACTTTATATGCTCTAAACAAGATATCGGATTATTTGTGCAAAAATTTATATTAATAAAATTAATATTTTTAAAGGATGCTTGCTGAAGTTTATCTATCTTATCTTTTCCCACTCTGTGCGTGAAATAGCAAATACTATTGTTTTCTCGTTTACTTCATCCTCGAAGTCATCAACCAAGTGACATCCCCATGACATGGCTGAATTTGCAGATGGAATATTTGTATATTTCATATACGAAAAAATCATATTAAAAGGCGTATTTTCGAAACACCAATCTCTTACTGCACTGGCGGCTTCCTTTGCATATCCTTTTCTTTGATGATCGGCGCGAATATGATATCCAATCTCCGGCTTAATAATCCCACCTATATTTTGCATTGTGAGACCGCAATCACCAATCATTTCATCAGTTTCTTTTAAACATACTGCCCACAAACCAAAACCATATATCTTGTATCTTTCAATATTCCTATCGATCCAGCTTCGTACTCTTTTCTCATCAAAAGGATATGGATAATGCTGCATAATATTTGAATCTGCAAGTACTTTATATAGTGCATCATAATCATCCGCACACATTTCGCGAAGAATTAATCTATCTGTTAATATTTCCAAACAAATTTCCTCGGCAAATTCAAATTTATCACGCTGCTCTTAGAAAACAAAAATCCCCGCGGCCTTACGGCTGCAGGGATCTTCCTCTGGTGCGGCCAATGGGACTTGAACCCATATGGTTGCCCACACGCCCCTCAAACGTGCGCGTCTGCCAGTTCCGCCATGACCGCATCAATCAGGTAAGACAGGGGATTCGGGCAATAGCCATTATACGCATCGCCTCCTTTGTTTGTCAACCAAAAAACGGCAAACGGACGGCAAATCAAACCTCGTCATGTCCTCGGGTCAGATGATGAACCAATCTTCGTCGTGTCCGCGGCCTTCGGCCTGTGGAGCTCCTCAGATTGGTTCATCATCCAGGCGATACGTTAGAGGGTAATTGCGAGCGAGTTTTGTGGTTTGTTGCATTACAAATGGGATTTTAGCGATAATCTAAAGCTTTAGTTTTTAGTGTTAATCGATAACCTATAAGTCAAATTATTAGATGTCCAGATAGCTGGGCGGTGAGCTGATCCTCTTCGGAGTCCGTGCAGTTTGGACCGCCGGCGCAAAAAGTTCTTGAAAAGCATTTATCCTGTGATATGATAAAACTTGTAGCGCCGCAAAAGCGGCAAGGAAGGATGGTAGTCAACGTATGTTAAAGTATGTCATTCTTGGTGCGTTTCTGTTGCTCATGATTCTGGTGGGCGTTCTCAGCAGCCGAAAAGTGAAAACTGCCGATGATTATGTATTGGGCGGCCGGCGCATGGGTTCGTGGCTTTCGGCCTTTTCATATGGCACCACTTATTTTTCTGCGGTTGTATTCGTCGGTTACGCCGGCCGTTTCGGATGGTCTTACGGTATATCCGCTACCTGGATCGGCATTGGCAATGCGGTGATCGGCAGTACATTGGCGTGGCTGCTTCTGGGTGAGCGGACCCGCCGGATCAGTCAGGCGATGAAAACGACGACGATGGCCGAGTTTTTCTGCAAACGCTATGACAGCCCCGGTTTGGAAAAGTTTGCGGCTATAATCATATTTATCTTTTTAATTCCATACTCCGCTTCGGTTTATCAAGGCCTCGGCTACATTCTGCAGGGCTTTTTCAAAGGCACTTTTTTAACGGATATCCGTTGGAGTATGCTTTTAATGGCTGTTATCACCGCCGTATATCTATATTTCGGCGGCTATATTTCCACTGCCGTCAACAGTGTTATTCAAGGCATGATCATGTTTTTCGGCGTGATTTATATGATTATTAAAGTCGTCGGGCTGGTTGGCGGTCTGCCTGCCGGATTGAGCGGCTTGGCGGCTATAAGCGCCGAGGGGCTGTCGCAGGGTTCTTTAGCGTCATGGGCGGGTCCGGCGCCTTTTGATTTAATTGTCATCATTCTGATGACCAGTCTGGGAACTTTCGGTTTGCCGCAGATGATCTCCAAATTCAGCGGTATCCGCGATCGCAAAACAACTCGGCAGGCCATGATCATGAGTACGGTTTTCGCGTTGATAATCGGCGGCGGCGCGTATTTTATGGGTGGTTTTTCGCGTTTATTCAATGAAAAGATGCAGCTCGGTTTTAATCCGCAGAATCTGGATACACTGATGCCGGTCGTGTTCGAGGCCATTCTGACTCCGGAAATGATGGCAATTCTGGTTATCCTGATGCTTTCGGCATCGATGTCGACTTTGGCGGCCGTTGTTTTAGTATCGGCGCCGACTTTCAGCAAGACGATCTTGAAAAGCAACAGCATCCTGACGATGAGAATCATGTCGATTTTGTTCGTTCTGATTTCTTATTTGGTCGCTATCATTCCGAGCGCGATTGTCGTTCTGATGTCTTTCTCCTGGGGTGCGGTTTCCGGTGCTTTTATCGGCCCTTATCTCTGGGGCCTCTACATGAAGAAGATGACCAAAGCAGGCGCAACGGCCGGCATGATCAGCGGTTTAAGCACGGTTGTCGTCGGAGCGGCCATTGTGATCATCGGCAAAAGTTCAACCGCAATCTGGGCGCCCAGACTGGCGGTTCTGGCTATTCTGATATCTTTTGTCGTAACGCCGCTGGTCAGCCTCGCTACACAGCGCTGCTCAAAAATTCCTGAAGGCGCTAAATTCCTCTGATCAGGATTTTGTAAAATAAAGCTCCGGCCTGCCGGTTTATGGGGGTGTTCGCTATGAACAGCCCTTGCGCCGGAGGCTGTAATCAACGATAATAGGGAACGAAATCTAAAAAAAGTGGTGATGCAAAATTGGAACAGATATTGCTGGGCAATGAAGCGGTGGCCCGCGGTGCTTACGCGGCCGGCGTCAAGGTGGTCTCGTCATATCCCGGTACGCCGAGTACCGAGATTACCGAATCGATCACCCAATATGAACGCGTTTATTGCGAATGGGCTCCCAATGAAAAGGTCGGTCTGGAAGTTTCTGTCGGAGCCAGTCTGGCCGGCGCCCGCGCCATGTCCTGCATGAAGCATGTCGGCCTGAACGTGGCCGCAGATCCGCTTTTTACCGCTTCCTATACGGGTGTAAACGGCGGTTTGGTTGTTGTCGTTGCCGACGACCCGGGCATGCACAGTTCTCAAAATGAACAAGACAGCCGCAATTACGCCCGCGCGGCGAAAATTCCCATGTTCGAACCGGCCGACAGCCAGGAGTGCCAGGATTATGTCCAGGCTGCTTTTGCCCTGTCAGAGGAATATGATACACCGGTTTTGCTGCGGTTGACGACCCGTGTGGCGCATTCGCGTTCGCCGGTTCAATTGACCGAGCCGCTGGAGCAGGTGGTACGTCCTTATGCGAAGAATGTTGCTAAAAATGTGATGATGCCGGCCATGGCCATAGCCCGTCATCGTGTCGTGGAAGATCGCATGGCGCGGCTGGCGGCCGATTCGGCAACCGGCGGCATCGGCTGTCATCAGGTCATCCGGGGCTCAAGGAAGCTGGGCTTGATAACGGCGGGCATCGCCAGTCAATACGCCCGAGAAGCGCTGCCTGACGTTTCCCTATTTAAACTGGGCTTGATCTGGCCGCTGCCTATCGAAGCGATCCGGGCTTTTGCCGCTACGGTCGACCGTTTGGTCGTTGTGGAAGAGCTGGATCCGTTCCTGGAAACTGAATTGCGAGCCGCCGGCATCGCCTGTGAAGGAAAATCTCTGTTTACCCTGCAAGGCGAATATTCGGCGGCGCTTTTGCGTCGGGTACTGTCCGATGATCCGGAACCGGTTCCCGCGTTGCGGCGCGAAGACCTGACCGCCGCGCCCGGCCGTCCGCCGGTCATGTGCGCCGGCTGTCCGCACAAGGGACTGTTTATGGCTTTAAGCCGGCTGAAAGTTATCGTGACCGGCGATATCGGCTGCTATACCCTGGGCGCCCTGAACCCGACCAACGCCATGGACGCCTGCGTCTGCATGGGCGCTTCAATCGGCATGGCCCACGGCATGGACAAGGCGACGGATGGGGCGCTGTCCCGCCGGACCGTCGCGGTTATCGGCGATTCGACATTTCTCCATTCCGGCATGACCGGATTACTGAATTGTGTCTACAATCAAAGCGACAGCACGATCATCATTCTGGACAACTCGATAACCGGCATGACCGGCCATCAGCAAAATCCGTCCACAGGCCGCAATATCCGCCTGCAGTCGGCGCCGGCGGTCAATCTGGAAGCGCTGTGCCGCGAACTCGGCGCCGCTTCGGTGCGGATCGTCGATCCGGCCGACACCTGGCAGGTTGAAGCCGTTGTTAAAGAAGAAACAGCCCGTTCCGGCGTTTCCGTCATCATTGCCCGGCGGCCGTGCGCGTTGATTCCGGCCGGCCGAGCCAATCCGGAAAAAGCTGTCCGCGTCGACACCGGCAGCTGCAAAAAATGCAAGGCTTGTATCCGGATCATGTGCCCGGCTCTGGTTTCCGGGCCGGAAGGTTATCCGGTCATTGATCCGGCCAGCTGCACCGGCTGCAATCTGTGTGTCCGCGTCTGTAAATTCGACGCCTTAAAGCAGGGAGGTGAAATCCGATGATGAAACAACTTAACCTTGTTTTAGCCGGCGTCGGCGGCCAGGGCACTCTGGTGGCCGGGAAATTGCTCGGTCTGGTAGCCGGCCGCCTGGGATTGGATGTAAAAGTATCTGAGGTCCACGGCATGTCGCAGCGCGGCGGCAGTGTCATCACCTATGTGCGGATGGGCAGCCGGGTCTTTTCGCCGATCGTCGAGGCGGGAACAGCCGATGTCATTCTGGCCTTTGAAGAGCTGGAAGCCTTGCGCTGGGCGCCTTTGCTCCGTGAAGGCGGTGTTCTTCTGATCAATACGACCCGGACGATTCCTTTGACCGTCGCCATGGGGCAAGCTCAATATCCGGAGCATATTCTGGAACAACTGCGGCAGGCTGCCGGCGGCAAAGCCGTGATCGAAGCCTTTGACGGCGCCCGCCTGGCTCGTGAAGCCGGCAGCGTCCGAGCCGTTAACATGGTCATGATCGGGGCTATGTCCCGTTATCTTGATTTGCCGGAAGAGCTTTTTCTGAACGCCATCGACCAGGTTTTTGCCGAAAAACTTCGTCCGGCCAATCATAAGGCATTTCAAGCCGGATCTGCTATAATAGAAAGCAAGAATCCCGCATAGGAGGTGCTTGCGATGCTTGTCAAACAGATCTCCGTCTTTTTGGAAAATAAATCGGGCCGGCTGGCTGAAGTAACCAAATGCCTGAAAAAACACCAAATCGATATACGCGCCTTATATATTGCCGATACGGCCGAGTACGGCATATTGCGCATGATTGTCGATCAGCCCGATAAAGCACAGTCGGTTTTGACGGATGCCGGGTTTACGGTCAGCTCGACTCAGGTAATTGCCATCGCCGTTGCCGATCGTCCGGGTACTCTGGATCATGCATTGGAAACACTGAGTTCCGGCTCCATATCGGTAGATTATCTCTATGCTTATGTCGGCCGCGCTTCATCCGATGCCATTGTCGTTATCCGCGTGGAAGATCCCCTCATGGCTCTGGAAAAGCTGGAACTGGCCGGAATTCGTGTTCTTGACAGCAAGGAGGTTTATGGCCTTTGAGTTTCGCTGCTTATCAGGCCTTCGGCATTTCCGAATCGACATACCGTTTATCTGAGCAGGCGCTCGCGACAGCGGCGCCTGCTTTCGCTGCTATTGCAAAGAATCGGGAAATCAATCAGCTGCGGGTTTTGTCCGCGCTGCAGGAAGCCCGCCTGGCGGAAAGCCAGCTGGGCGGCAGCACGGGTTATGGTTACGGCGATCTGGGCCGGGAACAGATAGAATCGGCTTTTGCCCGGACATTCGGCGCCGAAGCCGCTTTGGTCCGCATCCAGATCAGTTCCGGAACCCAGGCGCTGGCTATGTGTTTGTTTGCCTTGCTGCGGCCGGGTGACGAATTGCTTTCGGTAACCGGCCGGCCTTATGATACCCTGCAGAATGCGATCGGACTGGACCCGTCGGCAGCCGATACGGGATCGCTGCGCGATTTTGGCGTATCGTACCGCGAAGTGGCCTTACTGGACGACGGCAGTCCCGATTTGAAAACAATCGGCGAAAATCTGTCGGATCGGACGAAAGTTGTTTTCATTCAAAAATCACGCGGCTACACTTTGCGGCGGTCTTTGCTGGCGGCCGACCTGGCCGCGATTAGCCGGACGGTCCGTCAGGCCGGCAGTCGGGCTGTCGTCCTGGTCGACAACTGCTACGGCGAGTTTACCGAAACCCTTGAACCCTGTATGGCCGGCGCCGATTTGTGCGCAGGCTCTCTGATAAAAAATCCGGGCGGCGGGCTTTGTCCCTCCGGCGGCTACATAGCCGGCCGGGCCGACCTGGTGGAACGTGTGGCGGATCGCCTGAACGCTCCGGGCCTCGGCAGTCATGTCGGGCCGACCTTGGGATTTAACCGGCTGATCGCGCAGGGCTTTTATCAGGCGCCGCATATTGTGGCGGAAAGCCTGATGGGCGCGTCATATGCTTCGGCTCTTTTCGAATTGGCCGGTTACCGGACTTTTCCGGCGCCGCTTGCCGAACGCGGTGATATTGTGCAAACGATCGTCCTGGGCAGCGCGAAACGCCTGATATCCTTCTGCCAAGCCATCCAGGCCGCTTCTCCCGTCGACAGCCATATCCGCCCCGAACCCTGGGATATGCCGGGTTATGAGAATCAAGTCATCATGGCGGCCGGAGCCTTTATTCAGGGTGCATCCATCGAATTGTCGGCCGACGGGCCGCTTCGGCCGCCGTATCCTGCCTATCTGCAAGGCGGCCTCAATTTTGATACCATTCGCCTGGCTTGTCTTCTCGCTGTCGAGAAGATGGGAGCGCTGCCCCAATGAAGCGCCGTCCGGAGCCGGCACGATACGCTTCTCAACGGCCGCAGCCGCCCGACAGGGCGGACTCTGCGGGTCGGGAGCCGCTGCGGCAGCCAAAACCGGCGGCCGCGCAAACTGCCGCGCGTAATGCCCGTCCTGGTTCGCGGTTCAGCGCGCCGGCACGGCCCGGTTCGCGTTCCGGGTCCGGCGTCCCCCGAACCCCCCGTACGTCGGAAGAGCGGCTGGCGCAGATTGAACGGCGCAAGGGCCGCAGCCGCGCGGCTTCTTTGGCTATCCTGGTTATGTTGATCATGCTGGTGACTTTTGTGGCGATCATCCTGGTGATGAAGCAATCCAAGCCGAGGCCCCGTTTTGTCTTCCTGCAGCAGGGTGAACTGGCGCACAACATTGACAGCGTCGGATTAGTTGCCCGCGATGAAACGGTCTTTACCGCCCCGGCCGACGGTATGCTGAAGCCTTTGACGACCGAAGGCAGCCGGGTTGCCAAGAGTCAGAAACTGGCCTTGATCATACCCGAGGGTAAAGAAGAGGATCTGAAGAACCTGCAAAAATGCGAGAATGACATGATCGATCTGCAGAACGAATTGATGTCGCATGGCAAAGGCGCCGGCGCAAAGGCCATTTATGATGAAAGCGCCGCCTCCCTGGCCGCGGTGATCAATCTGGTGCGCAGTGATGCCAGCAAAGGTTCTCTGGCTAATCTTAAGGCTTACGAAGCATCATTATCGGTTATTATGGAACAGCGGACTTCCAAATTGATGAATATCGATTTTGAAGATTCGCGCCTGGTCGAACTCAAGCAGACGCAAAAAACGCTGGAGCAATCCCTCGGACTCGATGCCGGAACGCTGATCTGCCAGAAACCGGGATTGGTGTCCTTTAAACTTGACGGCTTGGAAGGCGTCTTGACTCTGGACGCGGCCGCTTCGATCACCGCCGACGATTACCGGAAATATGTCCGGGAAAGCAACGCGGTCTTGACAGTAAGCCAGAAGGTCGCCAAAGACAGCCCGGTCTTGCGCATAGCGTCAAATCTGTATCAATATCTGGTCTTTCTTTTGCCGGATACCAGTCCGGCTTGCTTTGTCGTCGACCAGTTTTACTCGGTCCATGTGCCGAACGACGGCATAACGATCGAGAACTGCCGGGTTATCCGTTCGGAAGCGTCGGGTGCCGACGCACTGGTGGTTTTCCGGACAGACCGCAAGGTGGAATGGCTGTCCGACCGGCGGCTGATCCAGGCCGAACTGACCTTGTCGTCGACCGTCGGACTCAAGGTCCCCCTGACATCGCTGATCGATTATGATGAGAAAGCCGGCCAGAGCTCCATTATGATTGTCATAAACGGCTACACGCGGGTTTGCAAGGTTGCGGTTAAAGACCACGATCGCGAATCGGCGATTATCGAGCCAATAGAAACAGAGACTTATAAACCGTCGGAATCCAATATTCTGGTGGTCAATCCCGATTCAATCGAGGCAGGTGAGTTCATTGGCAATTAATTCTTACGATCCCGCGATGAAAGCCGCCCTGGCGGAACGGCTCGGGCATGTCCGGGAAAATATAGCCGCTGCGGCTCGGGCGGCCGGCCGTGATCCTTCCGAAATCACGTTGATCGGCGTCAGCAAGTTTTTTCCACCCGAGGCGGCCATGGCTGCGGTTCAATGCGGTTTGACCGATCTGGGCGAGAATCGCGTTCAGGAAATGCTGGGCAAGATCGACGATCTGTCCGCGGCCGGGCAAAACCCGAACTGGCACTTGATCGGTACCCTGCAAAAAAACAAGGTACGCCTGATCATCGGCCGCACTTATCTGATCCACTCGGTGGATTCCGAGTCATTGCTGCTGGAGATCGGCCGCCGCAGCGCGGCTCAGGGATTGACGACCGATGTACTCCTGCAAGTCAATACGGCCGGCGAAGAAACGAAGCATGGTTTTGAGCCGGATGAATTGACCCGGGCAGCTGAATTGGCAATAACAGTACCTGGAATCCGTTTGCGCGGCCTGATGACCATGGCTCCTTTGTTAGCCGATCCCAACGACACGCTGCCGATTTTTGACCGGACGCGTATTTTCTATGAACAATTGACCGATTCGCTGAAAGGGTCAACCGAGTTGAACTGCTTGTCCATGGGCATGAGCCATGATTATATTCAAGCTATCCGTTGCGGCGCCACTCATGTCCGGATTGGCAGCGCCATTTTCGGGCCCCGGCCTGCTGTGCCGGAAAACGATTGACTTAAAACGTCCGGCCGTTATATCTTGGACACGGATCAATGTGCCGGTTCGTAACATGGCTGAGATATGCGGCGATTTATATTGCGAGGCGATTACATCGATTTTACGCTTGCGCCGGAATCCTTGCATCAGCCGAAATCCCTTCCTATAATAATATCAAGGACTATTCCTGCAGGAATCGGGAGGGATTACTATGCCTGATATTCTTAATAGATTATTCAACCGGTTGGGCAATTTTCATGATGAAGTCGATTATGAAGATGAATATGAACAAGATGAAGTCAGCGAGCCTGAGACCGTCGAAGAAACAGAAGAACCCAGACCTGGTCCGTTCCGCCGTCAGCAGCCGGGCAAAGTTGTTGATTTTCGGCCAACACCGGGTCAGCAGCAGGTCGTGATCATGCAGCCGGCCGATATTGAAGCGGCTCAGCAAGCCTGCGATCACATCCGCTCCGGCAAGACCGTTATCTGCAACATCGAGAAAGTAGACCCCAAAGTAGCCCAGCGGGTTATTGATTTCATCACCGGCTCGGCTTATGCCCTGGACGGAAAAGTCATGCCGGTTTCGTCGGTCATCTTTGTTGTCGCGCCGCGGAACACCGCTTTGGTGGAAGGAAATATCGTCAATCAAAGTATGGAATATATCCGTCAGACAGCAGCGCGCTGACAACAGTGTTTTATCCGATCCTCTTGTGTATTTACGGGACACTCCGCGGCGGTAATAAGCAGCGGGGTGTCTTTTTATGCGCTCTGATCAAGTCGCTGCGCCAAACCGGCACGGTTTAGCCGGCGGCCGGCCGGAGCCGCTGAACGCGTGCTGAACCCGTGCTAAACCCGTGCTGTTTTCGGAACTAACCGTTTTTTCTTGTTCTGTGATATAATAAGACCAGAACTGAGGGAGGTTGCCGTCATGAAATTATTATCCATCGCTGTTCCTTCTTACAATTCCCAAGATTATCTGCGCCGCTGCCTCGATTCATTGGTTGTCGGCGGCCAGGATGTCGAGATTATTGTTGTTGACGATGGATCGAAAGATCGTACAGCGGATATAGCCCGTGAATATATTGCGCGTTATCCCGGCATTGTTCGTCTGGAGCAGAAAGAAAACGGCGGCCACGGATCTGCGGTCAACCGCGGCCTGGATGTGGCTACCGGCATTTATTACAAAGTTGTCGACAGCGACGACTGGCTGGATTATGACGCTTATATGCGTGTCCTCGATTGCCTGCGGAAAGCAGAAGCAACCGGTGTCAGCCTGGATCTTCTGATTGTTAATTATGTTTATGAATATTTTTATAACGGTACCCGTAATATTGTCAATTACAGCAATGTTTTCCCCCAAAATTGCCGTTTCGGCTGGGAATATCTGCGGAAAATGCGCATCAGCCAGCTGCTGCTGATGCACAGCCTGATTTATCGTACGGATCTGCTGCATGACTGCGGTGTACGTTTGCCGGAGCACACTTTTTATGTCGATAATATCATCGCTTATCAGCCTTTGCCTTTCGCTAAGCAAATCATGTATATCGACGCGGATTTTTACCGGTATTTCATCGGCCGACCCGATCAGTCGGTCAATACCAGCAACATGATCAAGCGGATCGACCAGCAGCTGCTGGTGACCCGCACCTTGCTGCATTTTTACCATTTGGACCAGGATGTGCAAGATCCTTATCTGCGCCGTTATATGTACCGTTACTTGTCGATGATGGTGACGATTACCATCGTCCATCTGGTTTTGGCCGACAACGATGTCAGTACGGAGAAAATCACCCGGCTCTGGCAGGATATCAGGCAGTATGACCTGCGGACATACCGCATCATCCGGCGCAATTTCATCAACAGGGCCATCAGCATCCCCGGCCGCAGCGGCCGCTTCCTGACACGAAAAGGCTTCAGTCTCGCCCGGAGAATCTACAAGTTCAGCTGAAAGAAACGGGGAGACGGGTTATGGGCATTATTATCGGACTCGATATCGGCGGCAGCACGACGAAAATTATCGGACTGCAGGAAGGCCGGCTGATCAGCAAGGAGCTGGTTAAAGCCAGCGATCCTGTGGCGTCCGCTTTCGGCGCTCTGGGTAAATTTATCAGTCAGAATCAATTGGGACTGCAGGCTATCGAGCGGGTCATGGTAACCGGCGTCGGCGCTTCGTATTTGCGCGGCAATTTGCTGGGCATTCCGACGATCCAAACCGCTGAATTCAGAGCGATTGGTTTAGGCGGCTTGTTTATATCCGGCTTGACGGAAGCCGTAGTCGTCAGCATCGGCACCGGTACGGCGATTGTTCGGGCATCGGACCACGAAGTCGAGCACCTGATCGGATCCGGCGTCGGCGGCGGCACTCTGCTGGGCTTGTCGAACCGGATGATCAATGTCCGTGATTTTGAAGTTGTCAATCAGCTGGCGGAGAAGGGCGATCTGTCGCATATAGACCTGTCGATCGGCGATATTACCAAAGATGAAATTCCAGGCCTTTCGGCCGATACCACAGCCTCCAATTTCGGTAAAGTAACCGATACGGCCACTCATGAAGACATCGCGCTGGGAATCGTCAATTTGATTTTTCAATCGATCGGCACTTCGGCCATAATGGCCGCCCGGCAAAGCCATATTCGCCAGATCGTGTTTACCGGCAACCTGACGCTGGTCAATTCCGGCAAGCGTGTGCTGGAATCTTTTTCCAAATTGTATCATGTCGATATTCTTGTTCCGGAGTCTGCCGAGTTTGCCACGGCCATCGGCGCCGCTTTATGCCGCCCTTGAAAAACAACCGGGCTTTTGAACTGGATGCCCTGCGCGGTTTGGCGCTGCTGATGATGATCCTGCATCATTTTATTTTTGATCTTCGTTACCTGCTGGATCTTGATGTTTTTGCTTTTCAGGAAACTTGGTGGTTTGAAAACCTGCTGCGTCCGGTATTCTTGAACGTTTTTCTTTTGATCTCCGGCATTTGTTGTACCTTTTCCCGCAGCAACACCCGGCGCGGCCTGCGTCTGCTGCTGGTGGCCTGCGGCTTTACGGCAGCGACGGTGATCGCGTCGAGAATAAGCGGGATTGACTTGTACATTTTCTTCAACGTACTGCACCTCTTAGCGCTCGGTACCTTGCTTTACGCCGCGGTTACCTGGCCGGAGCGCCGCTCCGCGCAGTCCGCGGCGAATGAAACCCGGAAAGCCTGGCTGGATGTTCTGCTTCTCTTGCTGGCGGCGGTTATGCTATGGCTGGCGTCGCTGCTGCCGCATTGGGCGGCTGCCGGGAATTACTGGCTGCTGCCTTTGGGTTTGCCGCCGGTAAAAATGGTTGCGATGGGCGATTATCTGCCGATTATTCCATGGCTTGGTTTTTTTATCATCGGCGCTCTGATCGGCCGCCGGGCTTACAGTACGCGGCAAAGCGCTTTTCCCGGCGCGCCGGGCTGGCTTTTGCAGGTCAGCCGGCCCTTTGAATGGTTTGGCCGTCATTCACTGGGGGTTTATGCCCTGCATCAGCCGGTTTTGCTGGCAGTACTATATGCTCTGCGGGGTTTCGGCTTGATTTGACAGGCCGGAACCTGAACACCGGACTTGTTGCCTGAACGACAGGAAGGATGAAAGAACAATGACGATAAAGGCGATTATTTTTGATTTGGACGGTACTTTATTGGATACGCTGGAGGATTTGGCTGCCGCGACAAACCAGGTTTTATCCGGTCATGGCTTGCCGTTTCTGCCGGCGGAACATTATAAAATGCTGGTCGGCGCCGGCGCGCGCAATCTTATGAGCCGCGCCTGGGCTGCCGCGGGCGGAACCACGCCTTTAGAGGCGGCGGCGCTTGATGATCTGGTCGCCGGATTCAAGACAGCCTACGATCAAGGCTGGGCCATCCGGACCAAGCCTTATCCGGGATTGGCGGCTCTCTTGAAAAGACTGCTGGCAGCGGACTTTCATTTGGCTGTCTTATCTAATAAACCGGATGAATTTACCCAGCAGATCGTCCGCCGCTATTTCCCCGATATTCATTTTAGCGCAGTCAGCGGCATGCTGGCCGGCTGGCCGGCCAAACCCGATCCGTCGCTGGCACTGGAACTGTGCCGCCGCATGGGCGTGACAGCCGGAGAAACCGCGTTGGTCGGCGATTCAGGCTCCGATATGGTAACCGCCGGCAGAGCCGGCTTTTCTCCGCTTGGCGTTCTTTGGGGCTTCCGTACCGCCGAAGAATTGCGGCAGCATGGTGCCGCGGTACTTTTCAGGAATCCGGATGAGTTGGCCGAATATCTTCTTTCGGACGGCGAACGGCAGAAAGGAGCGCTTTAATGGGCGCCCGAATTAAAAAAAGCGATCTGAAGCGTAATCACTATCGCCGGCTTTCCTGGTATTTATGGATTCTGCCGGCATTGGCGGCTTTTCTGGCGCAGCATCTGCTGGCCGGTTATCCGGCTATTGTAGAACAATATCATGCCCGGGGCTTGTTTCGCTGGCTATCGGTCCCGATCAGCTGGCTGACCTCCCTGATTCCGTTTTCGCTGACCGAAGCGGCCTTGATTTTGGGTATTCCGGCGATACTGATCCTTTTTGTCATCTGGCTGGTCCGGTTATTCCGCCGCCCCGGCAAAATGGCCCGTTTTGCCAGGCTGCTGCGCGGCTTGGCCTGGACTTTGAGCATCGTTTATTTGCTGTTTATGCTTCTGCATGGCTTGAATTATGCCCGCCTGCCGGTTGCCGAAAGCTTCGGCCTGCCGGCGCGCGAACGAACGGCGGATGATTTGGCGGAAACGGCAGCCTGGCTGGCTAAAGAGACGACGATTCTGCGTGCCCGGGTCCAGGAAAACGGGCAGGGCGTCTTTCAGCTGCGTTCCGGCATCGCCGATACCCTGAAAACAGCTGCCGACGGCTATGCCGCCGCCGGCAAGGAATATCCGCTGCTGGCCGGTATCCATCTGCGGCCGAAAGGCGTTCTTTTGTCTCATTACTGGTCATATACCGGCATAACCGGCATGTATGTTCCGCTACTGGTTGAATCCAATATCAATATTGATGTTCCGGAATACAGCATGCCGGAAACGGTTTTACATGAAATCGCCCATACCCGCGGCTTCGCGCGGGAAGATGAAGCCGGTTTCATCGCTTTTTTGGCCGGCCTGGCCCATCCGAACGCAGATTTTGCTTATTCCGTGCTATTGGATGCGACGATCCGCTGCCTTAACGCCCTGTACAGCGCCGATCAGGATGTCTACAAAGCGACGGCCACGCTTCTTGATGACGCGGTCTGGCGCGATATCAGCGCCGGAAATGCCTATTGGAAGCAATTCGAAGGACCGGTCCAGGAAGCGTCGACCCAGGTTAACAATGCTTATCTGCAGGCTAATCTGCAGCAAGACGGCGTCCGCAGCTATGGCCGGATGATCGATCTCGTCCTGGCTTGGCATGAACAGCAAGTCGGCCGGGGAACGCTCGACGCCAGCATTGCCTGCCTCACGCCGGTTGAGGCGATCGACTGAGATGCCGGGATTACGCTTGATCGGACATCAGAACACCTATCCGGTCTCGGATATCCTGAGGCTTTTCTTTGGCGTGCCGCGTCTGGTTGAACCCGATTATATCCTGGCCGGAACACCGGATCCTCTGATCATCAGCCGAATGGAATCTGTCGCGTCAGATACGGTAAAAATTACAACCAGCATGCCGGATCGGCATATCTGTTCAACCGTGTTGTCTGCCCAGGCGCGCCGGGAAATAAAACGCCAGTTATATCAGCTTCTGGCTGATTGGACCGGCTGCCGTTTTCCCTGGGGTTCATTAACCGGCATCCGGCCGACTCAAGTAGCAGCCGAAAGCCTGCGGCTGACCGGTTCCGAACCGGCGGCTGAGGCTGATCTGATCAACCGCTGGTTTGTTTCACAGGAAAAAGCGTCGCTGGCTGTGGAAACAGCCTTGACCGAACAGGCAATGCTGAACCGGATGCCGCCCGATCAGGTTATGGTCTATCTCGGCGTCCCGTTTTGTCCAAGCCGCTGCGCTTACTGCAGTTTCATCGCTCAGGATGCCCTTCATCACGCCCGGCTGCTCGAACCTTATGTCGAGGCCGTTATCCGGGAAACCCGGCTGTTTTTTCAGCGGTTCAAGCGGCCGGTTTCCGCGTTATATATCGGCGGCGGCACGCCGACCAGCCTGTCCGATCCGCTTTTCAAGCGGCTCTTAGCCGGCGTTTTGCCTGAACTGCCCATGAGTCCGGATGCCGAATTTACCGTTGAAGCCGGCCGGCCGGATACCATCAGCGAAACCAAACTGGATCTGATCCGCCAGGCCGGCGCAACCCGGCTCTGTATCAATCCTCAGACTTTTCACGACGTGACTCTCGAACGGATCGGCCGGCGGCATACGGTCGGGGAGACCCTGGCGGCCTACCGGCTGGCCCGGTCCATGGGTTTTAACCGGATCAATATGGATCTGATCGCCGGACTGCCGGGCGAATCGCCGGAAGATTTTGCCGATTCTTTAAACCAAGCTCTGGCTTTATCGCCGGACAGCATCACGGTGCATACTTTAGCGTTGAAACGCAGTTCCCGTCTGAATCAAGAACAAATGCAAAACCGACGCCGCAAGGAAACGGAGCTTGCGCCGGAAATGGCGGAACTGCCGCCGATCCACCGGCCGGATCCCGACCTGGCGGCCATGCTGGAACAAAGCCGCCGTACGTTAGCCGGCGCCGGACTGAGGCCCTATTATCTTTACCGTCAAAAAGACGTAGCCGGCGGTCTGGAGAATACCGGTTTCGCCAGACCCGGCGAAGGCTGTCGTTATAATGTCGGCATGATGAGCGACCGATGTCCGGTTATCGGGCTAGGCAGCGGCGCCATGACCAAATGGGTTGAAGGAAACCGGGTGGAACGCGCGCCGAATCCACGGGATATCGGCAATTATATCGCGCGCGTGGATGAGCTGGCGGAGCATAAGCTCGGATTGTTTCTGCCGGAGCCGGCTCCGCACGTCAATCCGAGCGCCGCAGAGTGATCAGCATCAGCTCGGGCGGCGCGCAGAAACGGGCCGGCAGACCGACGGTGCCCAGGCCGCGGGAAACGACCAATTGGCTGTCGTCGGCTAAATGATAAAGACCATAGGCATATCTTGTTCCTTCGCTGACCGTGATGATCGGATATCCGAAGAAAGTGATCTGTCCGTTGTGTGAATGCCCGGACAGCATCAATCCGGCCGACCCGGCCGGCAGAGATGCCGCGTAATCCGGCTGATGCATAAGCAGCAGCCGGTAAGCTCCGGCTAAATCCTGCTCTTGAATCGTCTGGACATCGCCGGTCAGGCCGGCCGCGCTGAAAGTCTTCTGCAAATCCGGCTTCCCAAAATAGCTTTCTTCCAGGCCGCCCAGCCAAAGGCCGTCGATGTAAACCGATTGATTGTCCAGAAATTGAAAACCGCCGTTTTTCAACATGCTCTTCATTAAATTAAGCTCAGCCCGCAGCCGGTTATCGTGATTGCCGGCGATCGCATATTGGCCCCGGGGCGCCCGCATCCGGGCCAGACAGGCGCTGACGGCTGCCGCGTATGTTTCGTCGGCCGGCGTTCGGTGGTCGATTAAATCGCCGCCGAACAGGATGAGATCCGGCCGGGCGGCGATCATTGCGTCGGCGACTTGCCCGAGCCGTTCAACCGGATACGTTGGACCAAGATGGGCATCGGAGAAAAAAGCGATAACGGTTCCGTCCCAGGATTCCGGGATTGCCGGGTCGGCGATCGTCAGACGGGTTACTGTCAGAATGCGCGGTTCTATAAGGAATCCCCAGGCCAGCGCCAATAGGCAAAAAATCAGGCTGAAAATCAAAATGCCGGGTAAAATCCGGCGCCGGCGTCGGCGCGGTTCGCCGGACAGACGGATAAAAGACGGCATTTCCGACGAGACGGGTTTTTGATGAAAAGAATCTTTCAAGATCAATACTCCGATTTGCGAACTTGTCCCATCAGGATCGATGTACAATCCCGATGAGACGATAAATAGTCATATAAGAATAATTTTACCGAAAAAAGGCGTATTTGACAAGAAATTCATGGCAAAAGGCATTTGCAGGACCGGCTGGCAGCGTTACAATTAAGACAACGATTTGCAGCCGGTCCTACCGGTCCGGCGTTTATTTATACCAGGAGGCATATCATATGGCGTTGCTGCATACTCAATTTTTTTCCGAAATACTCGGGACCTGTTGCTCCATGGATGTTATCTTGCCGGAAGCCAGTCAAGGCATCGGCGTTGCCGGTCAGACCGCAGATGATCAGGAAGCGCCTCTGCCGGTTTTATACCTGCTGCACGGCTTGTCGGATGATCATACGATCTGGCAGCGCCGGACATCGATTGAACGTTATGTTTCCAGCCGCCGGTTGGCGGTGATCATGCCGACGGTCAACCGCAGTTTTTATACCGATGAAAAATACGGCTATCGTTACTGGACCTTCATCAGCGAGGAGCTGCCGCGCATTGTCCGGCACTTGTTTAAGATATCGTCCCGCCGCGAAGATACTTTCGCCGCCGGCTTGTCGATGGGTGGTTATGGCGCTCTCAAACTCGGCCTTCGCTGCCCTGACCGCTTTGCCGCGGTCGCCAGCCTGTCCGGCGCCGTTGATCTGGCGCGGTTCATTGACACGCCTGAACCGGATGCGGCGGCAGAGGGCCGGATGATTTTCGGCTCCTTAGCCGAATATGCCGGCAGCGACAACGACCTCTTCACTTTAGCAAAAAAAACGGCGGATTCAGGTTGCCGAAAACCGGATTTGTTTATGGCCTGCGGCACCGACGATTTTCTATACCAAGACAATCTCCGCATGAAACCTTATCTGGAGCAATTGGGTTATAAGCTGACCTGGAGCGAAAAGCCCGGAGCTGTCCACGAATGGGGCTACTGGGATGAAATGATCCGGACAGTCCTTGATTGGCTGCCTTTAAATCCTTGATCTGATCCGACGTCTGTGAAACCGCTTTCTATGTCGGCCGGCATCCGGCATGGAACCGTCAGGCCTTATTCGGCTGCCTTAAAATTGTAAATCGGCAGGATGCGGCGGATTACCTCGGCTGTGTCGGTTATATTGCCGAGTATCTCTTCCAGAGGTTTATAAGCAAAAGCCGCCTCATCCACCGTGGCGGCATTCACCGTGCTGGAATAAATGCCTTCCATGGACTGTTTGTATTCGTTCAGAGATATTATCTGACGGGCTTGGCTGCGGCTCATCAGACGGCCGGCGCCGTGCGGCGCCGACTGGTTCCAGTCGGGATTGCCCTTACCCAGGCAAATCAGGCTGCCGTCGCGCATATTGATCGGGATGAGAATCCGCTCGCCGGCGCGGGCGGAAATGGCGCCTTTGCGCAGAATCATGGTTTCCAGATCAATATAATTGTGGATGGTGGTCCACTTGTCCGTCACACTCAGTTTCATGCCGGACAGCAGTTCCTGCATGATCGCTTTGCGGTTTAAATCAGCATAGCGCTGGATGATCGACATATCGTGCAGGTAATCGCGAAATAAGGCGCCCTCACAATAAGCCAGCGGTTTTTCGATACCTTGCCCGCTCAGACGAGCTGCCGCCTCGTGCTGGTAATATTCGGCC
>CAYRWC010000013.1:0-18922 GCA_964427795.1 uncultured Oscillospiraceae bacterium
CATCTTTTTCAGATGATATTCATCCATCCGCTGCGCGTTGGGCGTAATCGTCGCGCATTTTACCGCGACGCCCAGCTCCCGAGTACGTCTGGCGGCGTCCAGTGTAACCTGATCGTCCGTCTGGTCGCGATATTTAAGACCTAGATCGAAGTACTCGGTTTTTAAATCAATATATGGAAGAAGGTTTATATCCTTGATTTGCTGCCAGATAATCCGGGTCATCTCGTCGCCATCCATTTCAACGAGCGGTGTTTTCATTTGAATCTTACTCATCATCGATACCTCCTAGATATACTGTTCATGGACAGCCGGCTGATAACCATATGTCCGGAATCATCCTATTATAGGTAATGACCGAATCATCCGTCAATGTCGGACAGCATTTTTCATTTGCTCCGACGCGCCGGCCAGGAGAATTTCCAATGCCAGCCGGTCATTGATTTTACCTGTTTTAACCTGCATGTCCATTTCAAAACAACGGCCGTATAAATCTTCCAGGAGCGGTATAGGCAGTTTGCGAGCCTGGCCGGCCAAACGGGCGGCGACAAACGGCATGACTTTCAACTCGGCGGCGATCCGGTCCGGTTTCCCCAATTCGGCGGCGCAGATGAGTTGGCGAAGATGTCTGGCCAACATAAATTGAATCAATTGAACCGGCTGTTTTTGACTGATTAAAGTATCGGCCAAAATCATAGCCCGTCCGGTCTGACCGGCCGACAGAGCGTCGGTCAGATCGAAAATGCTGCCGCGCAGATCAGGCAGCGAGAGATCGGCAATCAAGTCCAGTGTAATATCGGTGGTTTTCGCGTAGGAACAATAAAGAAAAATTTTACTTAGCTCCTGCCAGATAACCTGCATGGCGGCATCGCAACGGTCAACCAGGCTTTCCGCAGCTCCTGCCGCCAGTTTCAAACCCCGGCGGCGGCATTCGGCATCGACCCACAACAAGAGCGTCTTCGGCTGTTCTTTGCCGATGTCGGCCAGCACCCCTCTTTTTTCAATCGCTGAAACCAAAGTCTTAAGGCGGCGATCCACTTTTTGTTCAAGCAGCACCAGGCATGCCGAATCAGGCAGCTTTTCGAAAAGACGGATTAAAGCTTCCTGACGGTTTTTTTGTGCCGAAGCGTTCGGCATACTGCCGGCCGGTTCCGCAACATCATCAGAATCCTGCCCGTTTTCTTCCTGAGTGTCGGCTTCAGCCGGCGCCGACCGATTTCCCGCCCCGGAGGCAAACCAGCCGCTTTGCCTGACAATAACCAGCTTGCGTCTGGAGAGAAACGGCGGTGTCATGACTTCGGCCTTTAGTTTGTCAAGATCAAGCCGGCCCGGTTGTCCCCATCCCTGTAAAACGACCCGATCCAAAGCTTCGCTGCCCGGGGCGATCAATAGTTCTGACAAGCCTTCAATCAATTTTTCAATCAGAAAAGTTTCCTCGCCGGTCAGAACATATAAATCGCGGCACTGGTTGTTTCTTATTTCGGCTTTTAATTCTTTATAGCCGATATGCTCATGACTGGTTTTAGCTTTTGCCATTCGACCACCTCGTCTATTCCAGATAAGATTCTATTTCATACAGGCCGTTTTCAATCCGGCAGACAATCGCCCCGGAACGGTCCGTCCGATATATCCGGCATCCTGCGCCGGCCAGGCGCCGCAGCGTATTGGCAGCCGGATGCCCGTATTGGTTTTTCCCGACACTGATGATCGCGGTCTCCGGATGAACGGCTTTCAGAAAACCGATTTCCGTGGTCATCTTCGATCCATGATGGGCAACTTTGAGGATATTCGCCGGAGGCCAACGGCTCTGCCGCAGCAAATTTTCCTCGATGGTCTCTGTACAGTCGGCTGTCAGAAGGACACGGCATCGGTCCAGAATTGCCAGCATCTGGACAGACCACTCGTTGCCTCCGCCGTCGTCAGAATCGTCACCGAGTCTTTCGACAGCCTCAGGATCCGGGTAGAGGACATCCAGGCGGATCCATTTGCCCAGAACAATTGTATCATGCGTTTTTATGGTCTGCACGCCAATTTCCGCTTCCCGGACCGATTTCAACAGCAAGGACGTCCAATCCTGCTCCCATCGGTTTTCTTTACCGATGTCCGGCCCATTTTCCGATTGTTCCGACAAGCCGATGGGCAGCAGCAGTTTTTCGGCCCGCCGATTGCCGATCAACTCAATCAGTCCACCGGCATGGTCTTCGTGGCCGTGCGTGACAACCAGGAGATCCGCCTTATCAATGGCCAGAGCATCCATAGCCGGCAGGAGGACCCGGTAGCCGCTGCCGGCTTTGCCGCCGTCGATGAAAACCGTGCGGCCGTCCCGCCCTCTGATCAGAATGGCGTCTCCCTGGCCGACATCGAAAAACCAAACCTGAACGGCTGGCCGGCTGTTATCGGCCAGGACATTCCACATCAGACCCGCCATAAAAGCACAGCCGGCCAAAATTATGCCGATCGTTCCTGAGGATCGGCAACAGCTGTTCAGGGTATGCCGTCCGGTTTGATTTTCTCTGAGTATAAATAACCGTGACCAAAAGAAAGCAACGCCTATCATGACGGCAATCCAGAAAGCCGGATTGATCCGACTGCTGTAGATACGGCCGAAATGGAAACGCGACATGCTATCGGCCAGCAGAGTCAGGAGGTCGAGACTGAAACGCAGCGGCCGGGCCATCCAGTCCAGCAGACAGGATTCCGACGGCAGCAGTCCGCCGGCCAGCCGGCCCAGCGGCAGAAGCATGGCAGCCAGCAGCGTGATGCCGCCGGCCAGCGGCGATGCCGGCAGATTCGCCAAAAACGAAGCCGGCGCCAAATCACCGCCGTTCAGAATCGACAATGGCAGAACGGCAGCCTGGGCACAAACCGCGGCAGCAAATCCCTCGATTAAACCGGAAGGCAGGCGGGTCGGCAGATATCGGCGAAAATAATCCGCCAGCGGACCGGCACCGAAAATCAGCGCGGCGGTCGCCGTAACCGAAAACCAAAATCCGGGCATTAAAACATTAGGCGGTCTGATCATGATAATCAGCAATACAGCCAGGGAAAGCGTGCTGATCGCGTCGGTCCGCCGCTTCAGAAGCTTTCCGGTTAGGACGGCGCCGGCCATCAGGATGGCACGGCTGACCGACACCTGCCAGCCGGTTAGAAAACCAAAGCCGATCAGCAGGATTATTTGCAGCCAAAGCCGGCCGGCACGGCCGATTTTGAACAAGCGCAGCACAGCCGCCGCCGGCAACAGCAGATACGCGACATTAGCGCCGGACACCGATGTCAGATGACCCAGTCCGGCTTTATTGAACGCGTATTTGACCTCCTGGGACAGATCGCTTGTGTCGCCGATCAGGAGGCCGCACAACAAGGAAGCCTGCGCTTCCGGCAGCATTGCCGCAGCCAGGTTTTTAAAGCCGCGCCTTGCCCCGGCACCCCAGGTCAGAAAAATGTACGGAAAGACCGCCGGTTCAACAATAACCGTACCTTCAATCTGTTCCGCTTTTAAAAAGATTCCTTGCCGGGCCAGCCAAACGGCTTCATCAAATCCGCCGGGATTTCTTTGGCTGTCCGGCCGCGATCCGGACACAGCCAGGCAAATTCGGCTGCCGGCTTCAATACCGTCTTCCGCGGATAAATAAATCCGGACACCGTTATCCTGCCGGATCACCGCCCGACAGCCGCCACCGTCATAATTTTGCGTCGAGAGCGCCGTACCACGCAGCAGAAAGGTCCGGCCGGCCAAAGACTCGGCTTGCCTTTCGGCTGTATTGAAAATCAAATAAGCATGAAGCGCGGATCCGGCAAACAGCAGCGGTACCGCCCAAATCAGCCAGCGTATCTTCCGGCTGCAGCAAAAACGGCAGGCTAAACATATGATGATCCCGGACGGAACGATCGTCCAACGCCAGGCGGCGTTTGCCGCCGGCCAGACAGGCAGGGCTGCCGCCAGCGCCAGGATAAGCAGAGGTCTGGCATCTTGCCGGATTTGTTTTTCATCCGGCGCCAAAAGCCGGCGCAATTGATTCAGGCGGCCCAATCCGCCGTTATGCCGCTTTTTCCCGGCGTGTTCCGGAAAAACCATCCATTGATCCATGATCGTACCCCTGTCCGCCTGGCCATATTCATCCGGTGATTTCGTGCGGAGAACCGCAAGAAACGAAGAGGCAGGATTGTGCAGATGATCGGCAAGACAACACTATTATCCGGGGAACAAGATGATTTGTCCGGGGTATGCAGACGACAAAATCCGACAAAACCAGACAGGCGGTCAGCGTTGTCCGCCGCTGATCGCCTGGCGCAAGGCATCGACGCCCTGACCGGTCTGAGCGGAAAAAACGATCAGTTCCGCCGGATCCGGCTCGTCCAATTCGGCCGCGATTTCGGCCGCGCGCCGGCGGCAGGCCAGCAAGCTGAGCTTATCGGCTTTCGTCAGAACAATCCGGTAAGGCTGATCGGTCTGCCGCAGCCAGTCCAGCATTTGGCAATCGTCCTGCGATGGACTGTGTCTGATATCAAGAAGCAGTAAGATCAAAGCAAACGGGCGGCCGCAGGTCAGATAATGATCAGCTAAACCGGAAAACTTTTCCCGGTCTTGCCGGGATACCGCCGCATAGCCGTAGCCGGGCAGATCGGTCAGCCACAATTTGCCGTCTACTTTGAAATAGATAATCAATCGCGTTTTACCCGGTTTATTGCTGGTGCGGGCCAACTGGCGATTACCGGCCAGCGAATTGATCAAAGAAGACTTACCAACATTCGAACGTCCTGACAAGATGACTTCCGGGAGGTCTGAAGCCGGACATTGATCAAGTGTCGCCGCTACGCCTGCAAATTCAGTCTTTCGGAAATTTAAAGCCATATTGAGATCCTTTCTGTCGTTCCACACAAAAATAGTAGCGTATAGAGGTTGTTCTTTCGTTCATTTATAACACAATCGCATGTTCCATCTGGCCTGTTCATCGATTATAATGATTCTGTAACAATATGTTTACACAAAAAACGGGGGTTGTTTTAATGTCTGTGCCGCGTCATACAGATGACAAGAACTACTACATTTACAACCAATACGGCGACAATACGATGGCTCCTGTCGGGCCGATCGGATTAATCGCGCATAACCTGGCCCGTGATTTTTCCGATTCGGTCAATTACTTTTTGCGCAACCGCCGTTCCATCTATCTGACCCGCCATCCGGAACTGGCACAGAATCCGGGCTTCATGCGCGCCGATTACCGCATTCCCATCAGTACGCCCCGCTTCTCTTCCGGTGAAGGGAAAGCTGTTATCAGCCAATCGGTCCGCGGCCATGATTTATTCATCATAACCGACGTCCTGAACTATGACCGTTATTATACCCGAAACGGTGAATCCGTGTCGATGGGCCCGGACGACCAGTACCAAGATCTGATCCGCATTATTCTGGCGGTCAGCGGCCACGCGCGCCGGATCAATGTGATCATGCCCTATCTGTATGAAGGACGCCAATACCGCCGGGTTTTTCGGGAATCGCTCGACTGCGCGGCCATGCTGAAACAACTTTTTGATCTGGGCATCGAGAATCTGATCACTTTTGACGCTCATGACAGCCGGGTCGCTAACGCGGTTCCCAGCAAAGGACTGGAAAACATCCAGTCCTCCTATCAGATCATCGAAGCGCTGATCCATGCCATTCCCGACCTGCAGCTGGATGCCGGTCATTTTATGGTCGTCAGTCCGGATGAGGGCGGCATTTCCCGCGCCATGTATTATGCTTCGATGCTTGAAGTGCCGCTGGGCATTTTTTACCGCAAACGCGACTATCATCAGACGATAGAAGGCCGCTATCCGGTCATCGGTCAGGAATTCCTCGGCGATAATGTCAAAGGGCTTGATATCCTGATTGTAGATGATATGATAGTCACCGGTGAATCCATGCTTCGAGTTGCCTATGACCTGAAAGCACGCGGCGCCAACCGGATTTTCTGCGTCGCTACTTTTGCTCAGTTTACCAGTGGCTTAGCCGACATGCATCGAGCTTACGAAGATGGCATGATCAATAAAGTCTTTGCGACCAATCTGATCTACAGGCGGCCGGAACTGCAGGCTTCTCCCTGGTTTGTCGAAGTGGATGTATCCCGTTTTGTCGCTTTGCTGATCGACGCCATCAACCACGACGCGTCTCTGTCCAAGCTGACAACACCGACAGAGAAAATTCAAAAATTGTTGGATTATTATAAACGCAGGCATGCCTGATAATCGAGGAGGATAATCAATCATGTTGCAAACCGGACCGGCCGATGATAAGAATTATTATATTTATAAACAATACGGCAGCAACCTCATGGCGCCGCTGGGTCCGGTTGGCCTGATTCCCCTGCTCGGCAGCGCGGTGTTTTCGGCAAAAGTCAACGACTATCTGCTCCGCCGCCGCACGGAATATCAGGAAAGCCGACCGGAAGTCGGCGATCTCTACCCCGGTTTCATGCGCCAGGATTACCGGATCCAGGTCAACAACTACCGTTTCTCATCCGGCGAAGGCAAAGCCGTCATATCCAGTACCGTCCGCGGTCACGACATTTTTATCATTTCCGACATCGTCAATCATTCCTGTACCTATAAAATGTATGGTTTTGATAATCATATGAGCCCCGACGACCATTACCAGGACCTGAAGCGAGTCATTTTGGCTATCAGCGGCAAGGCCAGGCGCATCAATGTGATCATGCCGTTTTTATATGAAAGCCGCCAGCACAAGCGCAACGCCCGCGAGTCGCTCGATTGCGCGCATATGCTGGAAGAACTATACGGCTTGGGCGTAGCCAACATCATCACCTTTGACGCCCATGACGACCGGGTGGCCAATGCCATTCCGACCAGCGGTTTTGAGAGCATCCCGGCCGCTTATCAGATTATCAAAGCCCTTATCTGCACAACGCCCGACATGAACATATCCGAAGGCCGGCTGATGATCGTCAGTCCCGACGAAGGCGGCATTTCCCGCGCCATGTACTATGCCTCGATGCTCGGCGTTCCCCTCGGGACATTCTATAAACGCCGCGACTACACTCAAGTTGTCAACGGCCGCAATCCGATCATCGCCCACGAATTTCTCGGCGATTCTGTAGAGGGCATGGACATCCTGATTGTCGACGACATGATTTCTTCCGGCGAATCGATGCTCGATCTGGCCCGCGAGCTGAAAGCACGCAAAGCCAACCGCATTTTTGCCGCCGTGACCTTCGGCTTGTTTACCGACGGACTGGCCAATTTCCAGCGTGCTTATGACGAAGGCATCATCAACCGCATCTACGCCACCAATCTTGTTTACCGCCAGCCTGAGCTGCTTGCCGCTCCCTGGTTTGTCGATGTCAACATGGCGAAATTTGTCGCCCTGCTGATCGACGCCATCAATCATGACGCTTCATTGTCCAATCTGATCGACCCGACAGAAAAAATCCGCAGATTACTGGAGAATTACCGTAAAGGCTTGCTGCCCGAACCGGTTTTATAATTATGGTCCTTCATGAAATAGCCTTAACCAAAGACATAAGCAGATGATTAAATAAGAAAGGCAAAGGTTTAAGTCATGGTTGAAATGTTGCAACAGTTATTCAGTGGTGTGACTTATTTTGGCACATCCGCGGGCTGGCGGTCTCTGGTCATGTATCTTATCGCCGGCATCCTGATCTATCTGGCCGTTAAAAAAGATTATGAACCGGCACTCCTCCTGCCGATCGGCTTCGGAGCCATCCTGGCCAATCTGCCGCCCACGCTGACGGAAGGTGTCGCGTCGGTTATCGGCACCGACGAGGCGCCGGGATTTCTGAAGGTTCTTTTTAATGGCGGTATCGCCAATGAACTCTTCCCGATTCTGATTTTCATCGCGGTCGGCGCGATGATCGACTTTACGCCTCTGCTGAAGAATCCGTTCATGATCTTCTTCGGCGCCGCCGCGCAGTTCGGCATTTTCGCCACCTTCCTGCTGACGCTGGTCCTGCTGCCTTTCCTCGGCATCGCCGGCGACGAAGCTTTGAAGCTGGCCTCGGCTGTCGGCATCATCGGCGCGGCCGACGGACCGACCACGCTCTATGTAGCCAATCACTTTAACCTCAAGGAATATATGGGCCCGATATCGGTCGCCGCCTATTCCTATATGTCGCTGGTTCCGATCATCCAGCCGCCGGTCATTAAAATGCTGACGACCCGGAAAGAACGCCTGATCCGCATGGATTATCATGAAGATAAAGTATCTCAGCCGATCAAGATCATCTTCCCGATCATCATCACCATCATCGCCGGCGTACTGGTCCCGATGAGCGCTCCGCTGGTCGGCTCGCTGATGTTCGGCAACCTGATCCGCGAATGCGGCGTTCTGGAAAGACTTTCCAAAACCGCGCAGAACGAGCTGGCCAACCTGGTCACCATCCTGCTCGGCCTGACCATCGGTTCGACCATGGTCGCGGACAAATTCATCCAATGGAATACCGCTGCGATCATGCTGCTCGGTCTCTTCGCCTTCATTTTTGATACGGCCGGCGGTGTGCTCTTCGCCAAATTCATGAATCTTTTCCTGAAACGCAAGGTCAACCCGATGATCGGCGCCGCCGGTATCTCGGCTTTCCCGATGTCGGCCCGTGTCGTCCAGAAAATGGCAAAAGAAGAAGATCCGACCAATTTCATCCTGATGCAGGCCATCAGCGCCAACGTCGCCGGCCAGCTCGGTTCGATTGTCGCCGGCGGTCTGGTTATCATGCTGGTCGGCATGATGCTCGGCTGACCAACAGGCTGATATAAAAACTGCCGGAACGGCGCCGGTTTTATCCGGCCGCCGCCGTACGGCTTAAGAATGTCCCAAATAGGAGGCACAAACATGATTGAACAATTACAGAATTCCGGAATCATGGCTCAGGGCGGATTTGTCGCCGCCGTCGGCTTGCTGGGCGTTTTTCTGGTACTCGTGCTCTTTTTCTTCTCGATAAAACTCCTGCAGAAAATCGATCGTAAATAATTTGAATCAATAAAAACAAGATGGCCGCCATGGTGGGAATCATGGCCGGCCATCCTCAAAAAAACACGGAAGCTACTTTTCCGTGTTTTTTGATATCATTCGTGCCGCAATATCATCCTCAGCCATAACAAGACCGCCGTAACGATCATCTCAATGCCCATTATGATGAAAAACAGATCATATTGGTTGCGGCTCACCAGCAAGTCAAGAGCAATCACCAGGGCTGCCAGCAAAGCGGTCAGCAGCACCCGGCCAAAATACGTTTGCGCAAGCAGTTCGGCAACCAGGACAGACAGGCTGCGTGTTGTTTTCCGGCTGTTTTTCCGCGACCTTCCCGCGGCGGTTCTCCGCCGTCCGGAAGACGATGAACGGCCTGCTCCGGACGATGCTTTTCTCACGGCCGGTTTTCTTGTCTGCTGGCTCATAATCGGCGCCACATCCTTTCTCAACCAGTATAACGGTCTTATCGCCAACGCTCAAGCTGAAATTATGATATACTGACCCAGGATCATTACAGCTATAAGCAGTCCGACTGTTATTTGCTCCAAAAACGCCGGCTGTTTTACATAGGAGGAATCTCATGCCCCTGGATGGAATCACGGCTAAATTTTTAGCCGAAGAACTCAATCGCACGCTGGCCGACGCCCGGCTTGACCGTATCTTTCAGCCGGACCGCTATGACATTGTCCTGCAATTCAGGCAAGGCAGCCAGAATTACCGTCTGCTTCTATCGGCCAACCCGGCCGCGCCCAGACTGCACTTAACAGACGAAAGCCGGGAAAATCCCAGCGAACCGCCGATGTTTTGCATGCTGCTGCGCAAACACCTGGCCGGCGCCCGGCTGATCGATGTCAGCACGCCGGGATATGAGCGCATTTTCCAGTTCCGCTTCCAAACAGTCAACGAGTTGGGCGACCGCCTCGAAAAACGGCTTTTAATCGAAATCATGGGCCGCTACAGCAATATTATTCTGCTCAATCAGGAAAACCGAATTCACGACGCCATCTTGCATGTCGATCAATCGATCAGCCGGGTACGTGAAATCATGCCGGCCCGGGTCTATGTCGCCCCGCCGGCGCAAACAAAGCGGTCTCCGGCCGATGTTGTCGCGCTTTTAAGCCAGGGACAAGCCTGGCTGGATCCGGCGTCGGCACATAAACCCCTCGACAAGGCTTTGCTTGATTCTCTGCAGGGTTTTTCTCCCCAGCTATGTCAGGATATCGTTGAACGGTCGGGGCTGGACAGACGCTTTAAAGCAGAACAGCTGAACAACGAACAGCATGAGCAGCTGAACCGCGCGCTCGGGCAGGTTTTAACCGCCATCTTGGCCGGCCGGTACCGGCCGACCGCGTTCTACGAAGATGAACACGCGTCGGTTCCGATCGATTTTCATGCCTTGCCGCTTCTGATCTATGCCTATGCAAAGCCGACAGACGGTATCTCGCAGGCCATGGATCTGTTCTACCTGGAACGGAGCCGTCAGAATATCCTGCACCAGAAAAAACAATCTCTGGAAAAACGCATCGCCAACCAGCTGGACCATGTCCGCCGCAAATGGGAGATTCATGACACGGACCGCCGCGAAGGCGCCAAACAAGACGATTACCGCCGATTTGGCGAGCTGATCCTGGCCAATTTGGCTCATTGGAGCGAGGGGCAAGATCATCTGTCAGCCGTCGATTATTACCAGCCGGACCAGCCGATTGTCGACATTCCCCTGGAAAGCAACAGAAATGCCACGCAGAATGCCCAACGCTATTTTCGCCTGTACGCCAAAGCCCGCAACCGATACGAAACCGGCAGCCGTTTGGCCGAGAACGACCGGCAAGAGATCATCTGGCTGGAAAGCATCCGTAATAATCTGGCTGCCGCCGGCGACAATACCGATATCCAGGCCATACGGCAGGAAATGGATGCCGCCGGCCTGTTGTCCGAGGGACAGGAACATGGCCGCAAGCAGGATCATCCGCGCCTGCCGGCTGCCGAACAGCCCGGCAAACCAGGCAGCCGGTCCAAACGCAAGCAGAATTCTTCCTTGAACAGCCGCAATAAAGCCGCCCAAAAAGCCAAATCCGGTCCTGCCCCCTTGCCGCCGCGCCAATTTATCAGCTCGGACGGCTTGGTCATCCTTGTCGGCCGCAATAACCTGCAAAACGATCAGCTGACCTTGAAGACCGCACAAAAAGACGACCTTTGGCTGCATGTCCAGAAAATCCCCGGAACCCACGTCATTATCCGCGCCAACCGGCGCCCCGTGCCTGAAAGAAGCTTGCTGGAAGCAGCGGAGATTGCGGCCTGGTTCTCGCGCGCCGCAGCCGCTCTGCCTGAATATGGCGGCGATTCAAGCCATAAGGTGGCCGTCGATTACTGTCCTGCCGGTCATGTCCGCAAACCGGCCGGCGCGCGGCCGGGCATGGTCATCTATGAGCATTATCAGACGATCCTGGTCACTCCGCGAGATCCGCAAGATCGCGTCGGATCTTCTCTTTGAAAGGCGATTCTTCCAGCGAAAGCATACATCCGCAATACTTCTGCCGATAAAGGCCGTCTTCCCTGGCCATCTGCTGACCCTGACGAAATGAAGGCCGGAAGTCGCGGTATAAAAACTCAACGCCGTATTTACGGCCGGCTTCGCCGCCGATCCGGCGCAGCGCATCATGATCCTGATAAGGACTGATCAGAAGCGTGGTCGTAAAAGCCGGAATATTCATTTCGGCTGCTTTAGCCGCCGCGGCTTCCAAGCGCCGCCGGTAGCACATCAGACATCGCGAGCCCTGTTCCGGCTTCCATGAAAGCCAGCTTGCCGGATCGCAGTCCAGCTCCGCCTGCGCAGCAAAACCCAGCCGGCCGGCCAGATCCAAGAAATTTTCTCGGCGCCGCCGGTTTTCCGCCGCCGGATGAATATTGGGATTGTAAAACCAGGCTAAAAACCGCACGGATTCCTGCATAAACTGCCGGGCTGGCCATTCGGCGCAAGGCCCGCAGCAGACATGAAGCAGCAGATCAAACTCAGCCATAATCTTCGCGCTCACCTTTATTTCCGGTTTCCGCTTCCGTTTCCGCTCCGGTTTCATTTCCGACGTCCGTTTCCGCGAAAGATAGATCCAAAGGCAGCTGTGCGTTGTCCGGCGAAATGCCGCCGGTCAGCAGGTGGCCGAGACCCTTCAGTTTTCTTTCATATTGCTCCGGGCAGAGCAAGCCGAGATGCTCCCAGCCCAGGCGCGTCAGAACCCGGCCACGCGGCGTCTTCGCCAGAAAGCCGATCTGCATCAGATACGGCTCATAAACATCCTCGATGGTTACGGCATCTTCGCCGGTACAGGCGGCCAATGTATCCAGGCCGACCGGTCCGCCACCAAACATATCGACCATATTGCGCATCATGCGCCGGTCGGTGGCATCCAACCCCCGCTCATCGATTTCCAGAGCGGTCAAGCCATATTCAGCTATACTCCGATCGATGACTCCGGTACCGCGGATCTGGGCAAAATCGCGCATCCGCTTTAAAAGCCGAATGGCGATACGCGGTGTTCCCCGGCAGCGGCCGGCAATAACGGCCATGCCGCCGGCGTCGATGCCGATCTTCAGAATCGCGGCGTCGCGCTGTAATATCTGACTGATCTCATCGGCCGAATAGAGCTCCAGCCGATTGATCATGCCAAAGCGGTCGCGTAGCGGCGCCGTCAAGAGTCCGGCGCGCGTCGTTGCGCCGATCAGGGTGAATTTCGGCAGATCCAGGCGGATCGAACGGGCACTCGGCCCTTTGCCGATCATAATATCGAGGGCGTAATCTTCCATCGCCGGATAGAGAATCTCTTCAACACTGCGGTTCAAGCGGTGGATCTCGTCGATAAAAAGGACATCACGTTCCGTCAGATTCGTCAGGATAGCCGCCAGATCGCCCGGTTTCTCGATCGCCGGTCCGGTGGTTATCCGCAGATTGACACCCAGCTCGTTGGCAATAATGCCGGCCAGTGTCGTCTTGCCCAAGCCCGGCGGCCCATAAAGCAATACATGGTCCAACGCTTCTGATCTCTGCCGGGCCGCGGCAATAAAAACCTGCAGGTTTTCCTTAACCTTTGCCTGGCCGAAATACTCGGTCCAGCGCACAGGCCGCAAATTAGCCTCATCAGTATCCTCAGGCTTGCGTTCTCTGCCGATCAGGCGTTCTTCCTGTTCGGAAAAGGATTCATCCGGGGCAAAATCAGTATTGGACACGGCAGCCTCCTGTAATCCGGCAACAAAACCGGTTATCAGATCTCATTCTACCGCATCAGCTGCCTTAATGCCAGTTTGATCAACTCTTCCAGACTGCGGTCCGCATCGTAAACCGCGGCGACGGCTTCGGCTGCTTCCGTTCCATTATATCCCAGAACCAGCAGAGCGCTGACTGCTTCCGTCTGATTGGTCCGGATGCCGGACACAGCGGTCCGTCCGTCCGCGGGCAAGATAGACTCCGGCACCTCGGCGCCTTTCAGTTTATCTTTCAATTCCAGAATCAGCCGTTCGGCGCCTTTGCGGCCGATGCCGCGGATCTGCGTCAAGGTCTTGGCATCGCCGGTGATCACTGCCAGCGCAAACTGACCCGGCGTCAAGGCTCCGACAATCGTACCGGCTACTTTCGGCCCGATGCCGCCGACAGTCATCAGCAATTCGAACATCTTCAGATCTTCTTCATTGGGGAATCCATACAAGGCCTGAACATCCTCCCGGATATACAGATACGTATGGATCAGCGCCGTTTCGCCTTTAGCCGGGAAACGGTCGATTAAGCCCGGCGCCGCCAAGATGCGGTAACCGATGCCTTGATTTTCGAGAACCAGGCTGTCGGCCTGGCGGGAAACAATCGTACCCCGGATATAGGCATACATTACTGGTATCCTCCTATAGCCAGCGCATTCATCCGGTTGCCCGAATGAGCGTGGCAGATTGCCACGGCAAGCGCGTCCGCCGCATCGTCCGGTTTGGGCACGTCCGTCAGATTCAGCAGAATCCGCACCATTTGCTGAATCTGCTTTTTCTCTGCCCGGCCATAACCGGAAACCGCCAGCTTGACCTGCATCGGCGTATACTCATAAACCGGCAGCCCGGCCCTGGCGCCGCTCAGCACAGCCACGCCGCGCGCCTGAGCCGTTCCGATCGCCGTCGTCGTATTGCGGCTGAAAAACAATTCCTCAACCGCCACGCATTCCGGATGCCAGGTGCCGATCAAGGCATCCAGTTTTTCCGAAATACTCAAAAGCCGCAACGCAAAATTCGTTCCGGCCTGAGTAGAAATCACGCCATATTCCAGGCAGTCAAAATGGTTGTTTTGATACTGTACCAGACCGTAGCCGGTAATGGCATAGCCCGGATCGATTCCCAGAACAATCATCGCGCCATCCTTTTATCACTCATTGATGAAGTCGTGTAAAGCTTTGATATTCTCGGCAAAATCAAATCGATACATCTCCATCTTCCGCACATAAATCATTTCCCGGCTGTCTTCAAGCGGCAGCATAAGCTGGCTGACCGGATAATTGCGCGCGCTCATCATATCGACCAGCATCGACAACATTTCAGCTTGGGACAAATTCGTCTTGACCAGCGGCAGCAAAGCTTTCGCCAAATCGGTCAGCTGCACCGGGTTTAACTTGCGGCTTTTAGCTACCAGGCTCTCGATAACCGTACGCTGCCGGCCGGTTCGCTTAAAATCCGTGTCGATCTTGCGAATCCTGGCATAAGACAAAGCGGCTTCGCCATTCAGATGATTGACGCCCTCTTTATATTTTTTGACTTGCAGCTCATTATTGATATAGGTCGCTTCTTTGGACGTCAGGTCGATATCGATGCCGTCCACCTGGTCGATAACCTTCGTAAAGCCGCTGAAATTGACCACCATATAATCGTCGATTTTAATTCTCAGGTTATTCTCGATCGTCTTCAGCAAAAGATCGGAACCGCCCCAGGCGAAAGAATGGTTGAGCATCGACCAGCCCTTGCCCGGGATCGAAACATACATAGCCCGCATCAAGGATGTCAGATGGATTTTCTGCGTCTCCTTGTTGATGGACATGATGATCATGGCGTCCGAACGGCCGACTGTTTCATTATCCCGCATATCCGAACCGATCAACAGAATATTGTAGATATGATCGCTCTGCAGAAGATCAATGTTCGTGACTTTATCGTAGCTGTCTTCGGCGTCCTTGACCCCGTTCGAACTGTCCGGCTGATCGACCATGTCGTTCGGATCGACCAGATCGGATTCCTGCAGATTCGAGTCTCCGGTTATCGGCGTCCGGTCAACCAGCCCCAACAGCTGATTCAGATACACCGCGCCGGCTACGCCGACAACCAGCAATAAAGCAAAAACAAAAACGCTGATGATGACCGCTTTGCCAAACGGCTGTTTCTTTTTACGGCGTTTCTTGGCAACAGGGCGGCCGCTGCCAGGAGACAAACGCTCGAAAGGCTCGCGGTCTGCCGGCCGATTCTGTATTCTGGGCTGAGAGGAATGTTTCATGCTAACCTCGCGTCATAACAAATTTATATCCGCTAAAAGCACACGCAGCGGACAATAGCATCATTATAACGCCAAAAGATTGTCAGTCCAGTATTTTTTATCAACAGACGGTTAAGAAATCATATCAGTTTAGCAACTTATTCATGAGGACGCCGTCTTGAATCAAAGCCGGCCGCCACCTGCCGGCCGCGCCAGGCCGCGGCAATAACCGCCAGCAGGAGCAACGCGCCGCCTGTGCCGGCCATCGCCGCTTCGGCCGACGATCCCGTCGCCGGCACGCCGCCGTCTGCCGTTGAGGCCGGCGCCGACGACGTTTCTGCCGGTATTGTTTCGTGCTTTCCGGACGACGTCGCCCGGGTTGTTTCGCTAAACTCCGGACGCGTGGTCTCCGGCTGCCCGGCAGACGTCGTAACCGAGGCTGCCGGTACAGTCGGTACAGGTTCCGATGTGTCCGGATACCGCTCATAAAGAACCAGCGACCATTGTTCGCCCGGTTCCAGGCTGTCCTTCGTCCCCTGCATCAGACAGGCGGCGTCATCCGTTTGTTCGGCGCCCAGTCCGGTCAGCGGACTATCTGCCCGCAGCAAATCCCAGGCATCATGAACAGAACCGGCAAACCAGCCGGCAATCGGATATTGAGGCGCGCAGGAGAACTCAGCCCGGCCGCCGACATGCTGCTCCAGATTGCCGATGATCATGGTTTTATGAGCTTCATCCCAGGCACAGGAAGCCTCCTCGCCGAAAAAAATGTCGCCGCCGTGAGTCAGACGGACTTGTGTGAAGGTCCGGTTTCCTCGGTTAATCAGATCATAACGCTTGATCAGCAAATCATCGCCGTCCTGATAGGATAAAGACTGGCGCAAAAGCAATTCCCCATCAAGAAGCAGCCATTCTGTGTGGATTGTATCCTCCGACAGCGTCTGCTCGCCGGCCGGCAGTAAAAAATTGCCGGCTGCGTCAGGATATTGCACATCTTGAAAATATTCGGTACTCCAGTGAAACCGATCCGTGTCGGCTCTGAGATCCAGCATGCTTCCCCAGGCGTTTTGCTCGAAATAGCAGTTCATATAAGCTTCCGTACTTGATCCCGGATACATCCTGCGCCATCGATAAACAGCCATATTGCCGTCCGGCCAGACGAATATTCTCAAAGGATCCAGTGTTTCCCGGCCGCCTAAAACCAGACAGGCTTCTTGTTGATCAACCTCGGATGCCGCCAGCGCGGCAGCCGGCACCGGTTTTTCAAACAGCAGCGGCAGCAGCACGCTCAAGAGCATCAGTCCAAGTCTCGCAACTCGTTTCATCACAACCACCTCCAAAGTCATTGTCCGATAGTCAGCGATGCAATAAATTGACGATCTTGTCGATCAATTGAATTAATCTTATGATATTGATTATAACGCAGACATGTAGCCGCCGGCAACAACTATTGTATTCTTAATCTATACAAATATCATGCCGATTATTTGTTCATTTATTTTAAGCTTTTCATACGATTCTATGTAAAAAAGAACGGCTTATCTTCCATACGCCGTCCGTTTCCGACCGAAAAAAAGGTCCGGCTGGTCCATCGGTTGCCAGGAGCGCCGTCATTGTGATAATATATAAGAACACTTATTACATCAACTTTTTTATGGTCATTTTATACAACGGCAATCAAGGAGGTTCTGATGGCAAAGCAGCAATTCAACAGAAAATCAGCAGCCGCTGCGCCGCTAACGACGCAGCAAACGATCGAAAACCGGATGACCAGGCTTCATGAAGATATTGCCGATTATATGGCAGCTAAAGAAAAGATTCCGACCGGTATGGATAATCAGGATCGGATAAAAGCTCAAAAAGAGAAAATTAAGCAGCTGCTCGGAGCATCGGAAAAGCAATGGAATGATTATCGCTGGCAGCTTGCCAATCGTTACACACGGGTCGGCGATCTGGCTCGGATCATTCCGCTTAATCCAACGGAATTGTCGGAAATCCAGGCTGTAGCCGATAAATATCGTTTTGCCATATCGCCTTATTATCTCTCGCTGATCGATCCCGGCAATCCCGCCTGTCCGATACGCCGTCAATCGATCCCTTCTCCGGCCGAACTCGATCAAGCCGGTGAACTCGATCCCATGGACGAAGCCGGCTGCAGTCCCGAGGCAGGCATAACCCGCCGTTATCCCGACAGACTGATCATCAAAGTCACCAACCAATGCGGCATGTACTGCCGTTTTTGCCAGCGTCGGCGCCTGATCGGCGAGAAAGACCTGCATACCGGCGAAGATATCATCGAACGGGCCGTCGCCTATATTGCTGAGCATCAGGAAATCCGCGACGTTCTCCTGACCGGCGGCGACGCCCTGATGTTGAACGACAACCAGTTGGAATGCCTGCTTGCCAAGCTGCGCGCCATACCGCATGTCGAGATCATCCGGATCGGCACCCGGACCCCGGTTACCCTGCCGCAGCGTATTACGCCGGCTCTGACCCGGATGCTGCGCCGTTATCACCCGCTTTATGTCAACACCCACTTCAACAGTCCCGCCGAAATCACGCCCGAAGCACAGCAAGCCTGCTCCCTGCTGGCCGATGCCGGCATACCGCTCGGCAATCAAATGGTACTTCTGCAAGGTGTCAATAATGATAAATACGCCGTCCGGAAACTCAATCAGCAGCTCTTGCGGCTGCGCGTAAAGCCTTATTATATCTTCCATCCGAAACAAGTCCGCGGGACATCGCATTTCTGGGTCCGGCTGGAAGACGGCATGGAAATCATGGAATCATTGCGCGGCTATACATCCGGCCTGGCGATCCCAACTTATATCGTCAACGGTTCCGGCGGCTTGGGCAAAACGCCGCTCATCCCGAATTATCTGCTCTATATCGGCAAGGAAAAAGCGTTCTTTCGCAACTGGGAAGGTCAAATTTTTGAAATCGACAACCAACGCAGCTGAATCGCAAAAAATAGCAGCGGCTGCTTTTCAACAGCCGCTGCTCTTTCTTGTAAGGTATTCGTATCTATGGGTAACGAAGCGATTAATAATAACTATAGTTGCCGGATTCGATGATCGTCGTAATGAGTCCCCATACCATGCCGCCGAAAATCAAGCCCAGCACAACAGCGATGATGCCGAAAATCAACATCGCGCGGCAGAAGTTTTTCTTGTTTAGATTAACGTCGCTGCCAAAAGCCCAGACTAAGGTTAAAATAAATCCGATCAACGGCAAGCCACATAAAAACATCGTCAAGATATATTCGCCGACGGTCATGGGTTTTGTATTATTAACGGCCGGATAAGCCGGCTGCTGATAATATTGCGGCTGAGGCGGCGCGGCGTAAACCGGACGCTGCTGAACCGGCGGCTGTTGATAAGCCGGCGGCGGCGGGGCATTATAGACCGGAGCGGCCGGAGCGGCTGGAGCCGCGGTATCGGCAATAACAGCGCCGCAGCTTT